>JANLSA010000542.1:0-3407 GCA_031362085.1 Bacteroidota bacterium
TAACAGCCCTGTTTGCGTTGTTGGTTGCCGGCGTTACGTATTTATTAAAAGCCGTTTCATCGGGTGGGCAAAATAACCGTGTCATCAATTTTGCATCGCTTGCTATTTGCGCAATAGCACCCATCTTAATGGCCCAACAGGAATGGGATGACCATGACCGTAGTAAAAAAACAACGGCACCTGATCTGGCAAAAGATTATTTAGAAAGCTGCGCAAAGAATGCAATCATCTTTACGTTTGGTGATAATGATACATATCCCTTATGGTATGCACAGGAAGTGGAAGGTGTACGACCTGATATCCGGATTATCAATAATAGTTTGTTGGGTATCGATTGGTATATCAATCAGCTTCGCTACAAAGTAAACCAGGCAGATTCTATCGATGTAATCTGGAGCCCCGAACAGATAGAAGGAAGAAACCGTGAGTATATGTTTTATGATCCGAACAGCACCAAAGCATCGCAGGAAGTATATTATGATTTATATGATGCAATGAAAGTTACATTAGGCGAAGTATCGCTTGATGCAGCTACCGGACGAGATGTGGGGAGAAGAACGTTCCCGGTTAAAAGATTTAAAGTACCCGTTGATTTAAATGTGGTAAAAAATAACGGTACTGTAAATGCAACGGACAGTGTACTGTCAGATGTGCTTATCGAAATACCAGAAAGTAAATTGCGAGGTGGTATTATGCGCAATGATTTTATTATTCTGAATATTATCGCTGCTAACAAGTGGAACCGTCCTATATATTTTACCGCTCCCATTGGTGAACTTGGGTTTGCACAATACCTGCGCAAAGATGGATTGGCTTATCGCTTAGTTCCGGTTGCAAATAAATATCCGCAACAAAACTGGATACTCGAATCAAAACTACGTGAATTAAGTAATGTGATAAGAGTGGGTATGGGCACACAGATCCGTGATAACAATACAGATGCCATGGCCAAAAACCTTTTAGAAAAATATGCTTTCGGTGGTGCATCTTTAGCCAATACTTATTTTGATGAAGAAAACCGTAGGCATTTATTAAATATACGGGAGATCTATGCAGAACTTGCTGGCAATTTAGCTGATGAAGGCAAACGTGAGCAGGCACAAAAAATTATTGATAAAGTAGATAAAGGAATCAGCCCCGCAAATCTTCCGTATGGTTTGGTAAGCCGTTTTGGAAATCATAACCAGGTTTCGTTGCAATTTCTGGAAGCTTGCTATAAAGCAGGTAAAACCGATTTAGCAGAAAAAATAAAAACCGCATTAAGCAAAGATTTGAAACAACAGCAATCGTATTACACTTATATGCAAACTGAAAAGCCCGATTCGTATGGCCAGCTTGATGTAGAAGCAAGAGTGGCAGGCGCCCAGTTACAAGTGTTAGATGCAATTGTACAACATTATGCACCCAATACAAATGCGACACCACAGCCAAAAGTCGAGTTGCCAAATAAAATAGAGACAGCTCCCTTAAAATTGCTAGATACGCCTAAACAAAAATAATTTTAATTATATAAAATTTAAACCCCTGCATTTGTAGGGGTTTTTTATTTGTAAAACAGATTCATTTCAAATTTTCATATACTCCAGGTTAACGAAGCTATCTCAAAGAATTTTTAACACAGAGATACGGAGTAACCTGCCTACCGGACAGGCAGGCACTGAGATCTAATAATAAAATCAATTTTCCCTGTGAAACTCAAAAATCTCTGTTACTCTGTGTTTATTCAGTCTTTTTTTAAAAAATAGAACGCTATTAAAGGCTCCCTTTTATCTCCAAAGGAAGTGCCCATATAATTTCTGCTGAAAAATTTCCCAAAAGTCAATTGCATTAACTTTGCCGTGTCATCAACACAGTTATCTTATGTCAAATACAGAAGCAACAATAAAATCAGAAACAACAAAAGCAGATTTAGAAAAAATTGCTCAAAAAGTTGCTGATAATAAAAGAATAACAGACGAGGAATGTTTGTTACTTTTTGAAAAAGCAAGTTTGGGTTTTGTGGGCAGCCTTGCCAATAAAATCAGGGAACGATTGCATGGAGATAAAACATATTTCAACCGTAACTTTCATATAGAGCCAACCAATGTGTGTTTATTCACCTGCAATTTTTGTAGCTATAGCCGCCAGTATGCACATAGGGATGAGGGCTGGGAACTAAGCCAGCAACAAATGCTGGACATTGTAAAAAAATATGACGGGCAACCCGTAACCGAAGTTCATATTGTTGGCGGCGTACATCCTAAAATGAATATTGAATTTTTTGCAGAGCTGCTACGCAAAATAAAAGAACATCGCCCTGCATTGCATATAAAAGGATTTACGGCTGTTGAGCTGGATTATATGTTTCGTAAAGCAAAGATGACAAACGAAGAAGGGATGAAATTTCTTAAAGAGGCAGGTCTTGATTCAATACCTGGTGGTGGGGCAGAGATATTTGATCCGGAGATACGGGAAAAAATTTGTGCTGATAAAGTAAATGCCGATGGCTGGCTTGCCATACATGAGGCAGCACATCAATTGGGAATGCATAGCAATGCTACCATGCTGTATGGGCATATTGAAAAAAATAAACACCTGGTAGATCATATGCGAAGGCTGCGTGAATTGCAGGACAAGACTGGCGGCTTTAACACATTCATCCCATTAAAATTCAGAAACAAGGATAATGATATGAGTAATGCTGCAGAAAGTACAGTAGTAAATGATATGAAACTCTATTCCATAGCCAGAATTTATTTAGATAATTTTCCGCATATAAAAGCATACTGGCCTATGTTGGGCAGGCAGAATGCACAGCTCAGTTTATCCTTTGGTGTAGATGATATAGATGGAACAATAGATGATACCACAAAAATATATTCCATGGCCGGCTCCGAAGAACAAAACCCATCTATGACAACTGAAGAACTTGTTACACTCATAAAACAAGTAAGACGACAGCCGGTAGAAAGAGATACCCTTTATAATGTAGTGAAGGATTATGGTGCAGTTGATTTAATAAAAAATGATCTCAAGCCAGAGATGAACTGATATTTTAAAACCTGCGCTTTTCTGCATGACGTATGTTGGAAATGCGCTACTGTAAAATAGAGGAGTAGCGTATATTTAAATGTTATCGGCAACCTTTGGGGACACTGCTAACTTGAAACATTCTGCAAGAAATTAACTTTGACAAACTAAATTAACAAGACACAAATAACTAAAATGACAGACGAAGAATTACAACAGACAGCAGCACGACTTTGCAAATGCAAGCTTAAAAGACAAAAATGAAAAAAAACATTCTAATATTGATTATGGCGACAACAGGACTTTGTTCCTGTGGGCAAGGCAGTAAATCAACACCAGGTACTGTTGATATAGAAACTATAAATTCGGTAAGGAAATATGAGTATGCTGATTCTATG
>JANLSA010000553.1:0-6636 GCA_031362085.1 Bacteroidota bacterium
AAAATAACACTTTTTCCCACCAGACTACCAAATTTTCTTCATTTTATTTTTTCCCCACCAAATTTTTTCGTTGAAAGCCTTTACTGTATTACACTTTATGCCCTATCCTCAATTCAATAACTTAATTGAAGGTGATTATTATGTGGATTGCAGTGGATAAGCTGTGGATTGCATTCGGAAATTTGATTTTACTAATGGAATGATGATATAGTTAATTTTTATTTACTTCATAGTATGACAACAGCAGGATATTCCGAAACTCCCTTACTAAAAAAGCTTGGTATAAAGCCTGCAATGAAATTGCTTTTAATAAATCAACCCGATGATTATTATGATTTAGTTGAAATGAATTTACAATCACAACTCTATAAAAAAAATGAGCTTGTTGATTTTGTTCATCTGTTTGTTACGTATAATAAAGATTTTGAAAAAGAAATGAAGAAAATAAAATTGCTGATAAAAAAAAATACATCGATTATTATCTGGGTGTCATGGTATAAAAAAGCAGCAAAAATGGAAACCGATATGAATGAAGAAATCATCAGAAGCTATGCGCTGCAAAATGATTTGGTGGATGTAAAGGTTTGTGCCGTGAGTGAACAATGGAGCGGATTAAAATTGGTGGTACCGGTTGCAAAACGTTAATCTATATTTGCAATTCATCAAATACAGCAGTTAGCTGTGTTCACTATGCATCCTAAACATCTTTCGATAAAAAATTTTTCTTACCATTTACCCGAAGAGAAAATTGCTTTTCATCCGTTGGCAGAACGTGATAGTTCAAAACTCTTAGTTTATCAAAATGGAAATATTCAAGAAAGCATTTACCGAAATATTGCTGAATATATTCCTGCCGGTTCCTTGCTGGTTTTTAATAATACAAAAGTTGTAGAGGCGAGATTGCTTTTTCATAAACCAAGTGGTGGAGTAATAGAAATATTTTGTTTAGAGCCACATGAACAATATGCAGACATCACAACTGCCATGTTGCAACCTAAAAATGTTTTATGGAAATGTTTAATTGGTGGTGCATCAAAATGGAAACGGGGCCAGGTATTAGAAAAAAAAATTGACTTAACAAATAGTATTCTTCAATGCCACTTTATTGAAAGAAAGACAGATTGCTTTGTTGTTGAACTTTCCTGGGGTTCTTCATTAAGCTTTGCAGAAATTTTGCATCAGGCTGGCGCCATACCGCTGCCACCGTATATAAAAAGAGATGTAGAGGAGTCAGATACTGAAAGATATCAAACTGTTTATGCAAAACAGAATGGCTCAGTAGCTGCTCCAACTGCCGGTCTCCATTTTACTTCTGAAATTTTTAACCGACTTAAAGAAAAAAATATTCAAACCGGTTTTGTCACACTACATGTAGGTGCCGGCACTTTTAAACCCGTGAATGCAGCAATTATGGAAAATCATGAAATGCATGCAGAGTATATTGATGTAACCATTGAATTCATCGAAAACCTGATTCTAAATTTAAACAATACAATTGTTGCGGTGGGTACTACAAGTTTAAGAACAATTGAGAGTTTGTATTGGATGGGTTTGAAGCAGTCAGTAGCCAACAATCAAGAATCTACTGCCGGCAATCCGGAGTTATGCGTTAGTCAATGGGAGCCGTATGAAAATGCTGATAAAAATATTTCTGCTGTGGATGCACTAAATGCTTTGCTTAACTGGATGAAGAAAAATAAGTTGAAGCGGTTGGTTGGTAAAACCCAAATATTAATTGCACCGGGGTATAAACCCAGAATTGCAAATGCATTGATAACAAATTTTCATCAACCACAATCTACTTTGCTATTGCTAGTGTCGGCATTAATTGGAGAAGGTTGGAAAAGCGTTTACGAGTTTGCTCTAGAAAATAATTACCGTTTTTTAAGCTATGGTGATGGAAATCTTTTATTCTTTAACCGTTAACTTTTTTTTAGCGGTAACTCGATAATAAACGTGCTGCCCCGCCCCGGTATGCTATCCGCTTTTATTACTCCGTTATGTGCCTGTACCATTGTTTTTACATAACTCAAGCCAAGCCCGAAGCCTTTTACATTATGAATATTACCCGTATGTGCACGGTAAAATCGTTCAAAAATTTTTTTCAATGTTTCTTTTGACATTCCAATTCCATTGTCTTCAATTTTAAAAATAAAATTTTTCCTTTCATTGTATGTAGAAATTTTTATTTCAGGAGGTATTGTATCCTTTGCATACTTCACAGCATTATCAATCATATTATTTACCAGGTTTGATAAATGCACATCATCAGCGTCAATCAAATCTTCCTGAGCATTTAATTGAAGATCAATACTTCCCTTTTTATCTTCCAATTGCAAAATAAAATTATCAGCTACATCTTTTATTATCTCATGTACATGCAGCGGCTTAAGTACCAGTTCCACTTCCTGTTTTTCTAATTGTGATGCTTTAAGAATTGTTTCCACCTGGCGGTTCATTCGTTGATTCTCTTCTTTAATAATAGAATTAAAATAACTCATCTTGCCTCTGTCGTTCATCACCTTTTCATTTCGTAAAGCATCAACGGCTAATGAAATGGTAGCAATCGGTGTTTTAAACTCATGTGTCATATTGTTTATAAAATCATTTTTAATATCACCTAGTTTTTTCTGACGCAACATTGTTCTTACTGTTAAATAAAAAGCGGTGATAATAATGATGGTAAACAAGATAGCAGTAGCAATATTCCAAAACAACGATTTATAAACGAACTGCCGATAATCAGGAACCACTACAATCAGCGATTCGTCCGGTGAAAGATTTTCAGCTGGCGAACCGCTTGGGGTAACCAGGATATGAGGGCTTATATAATTATGAACCGTGTCTTCAAATACTTTTTCAAAATTTTTTGATGTCCGCTCAAGCTGACCCGGCATATTAGACCTGGGATTAAAAGAAGCCAAAGCAAATTCAAATGGAATATTTTCTAACCGCACACTTTTAAAAGCCTGTTTAATTTTCATATCAATATCAGCAACCGAAAAGCGGTGGGCAACTGTAACGGGTTTAAAAAAATCCATAGAAAAATTATCGAGAACGGCATTCGGTCCCAGCTTATTCATGGAAGAATAGGCCCCTTTATAATTTGAAAACTCTTCTGCAACCATACGGGTTGCAATATCTACTTTTTGCTTTATTTGTTCTTCCCGCAACTGTGTCATATTATTAATCCACGAAAGCTGGATTACAATAATACCTATCAGTGATAGTGTAATTAAAACGAAAATGGCAGTATAGATACGCTTCAAAAAAAAAGTTTTATATAATTCCTATTAAAGTTTATGCAAAATAATACATAATCAGCTCAGTTAAGAAATTGCAGGAGCCTGCCGGATATTTTTAACCCTATTTTATGCAGAAATATTTTCTGAAAGATTTTTATGTAAATTGAACCGTGATTGAACCCGGAACCGGCATATTATTAATTGCAGATCCTTTTCTGAACGATCCAAATTTTCTGCGAACGGTTGTGCTTGTATGCGACCACAAAGAAGATGGCAGTTTTGGATTTGTATTGAACCGGCTTTATGAAAATACCTTAGATGAATTGATACCGGAACTGGAAGAATTTAAATTTCCTGTTTATTATGGTGGCCCTGTTCAGGTAGATACGATTCATTTCCTTCATCAATATCCGGAAGCAGTCCCCGGAAGTTTTGAAGTAAGTAAAGGTATCTACTGGGGTGGCGATTTTGAAATGGTTGTTGATTTAATAAAACGTAAAAAAATTCTACCAAATAAAATCCGTTTCTTTATTGGATATAGTGGCTGGAGTACCGGGCAATTAGTATCAGAGCTTCAGGAAAAAACATGGTTGACAGTAAAAGCAGAACGTAAACTTGTGTTTCATAAAAACATAAATGAAATCTGGAAAGATGCATTAAAACATCTTGGTGGCGATTTTGAAATGCTAATCAACTTCCCGATTGATCCGCAACTGAATTAACATATCTAAAAAATATATTTTAAAACCATAGTAATGAGAAATAAATTAATAGTCGGAATAATTTTAATTCTGTTTTTTTCTTCCTGTAATGAAAATGATAACACAATACGAGTATTAGTTTTTTCAAAAACAAATGGCTACCGGCATGAATCCATTGGGGCGGGTAAAACGGCTTTGCTGAAAATGGGAAATGAAAATAACTGGAAAGTTGATACAACCGAAGATGCAACCGTTTTTACGGATGAAAATTTAAAAAAATATGCTGCTGTTATTTTTTTAAGCACGACAGAAAATATTCTGAACTACTACCAGGAGACATCTTTTGAAAGATATATACAGGCTGGTGGCGGTTTTGTCGGCATTCATGCTGCAACGGATACCGAGTATGATTGGATATGGTATTCAAAATTAGTAGGCGCCCAATTTGAAAGTCATCCGAAAATACAAGCTGCAAAGTTGTACGTGGTTGATAAAAATCATTTATCAACAAAACATATTGATTCGGTTTGGACCAAAACAGATGAATGGTACAATTTTAAAAACATCAATAAAGATGTACATGTGCTGCTGAAAATAGATGAAACGAGTTATGAAGGTGGTAAATTAAACAATGATCATCCCATGGCATGGTATCATGAATATGACGGAGGCAGATCTTTTTATACAGAATTAGGTCATACACCCGAATCCTACACTGATCCTATTTACTTAAATCATTTATTAGGTGGAATAAAATATGTAATTGGTGAAAAGGTAACCCTGGATTACAAAAAATCGAAATCACAATTTGCGCCAGATAGCAACCAAATTTCAAAAACCGTTTTATCGCAAGGTGAATTTTATGAACCTACTGAAATGACCGTGTTGCCAAATCTTGATGTTTTAATAATTCAACGACGCGGTGAAATTTTAATATACAAGAACGATGATAAAAAAATCAAGAAAGCCGGTTTCTTAAATGTTTACTACCGGTCAATAAAAGATACAACTGTAAATGCAGAAGAAGGTTTGCTGGGTATTTGCAAAGACCCGGATTTTGCAAAAAACAACCAGGTGTATATTTTTTATTGCCCCACAGATACTTCTGTTAATCGCCTGTCAAGATTTGAATTGAAGAACGATACGATTGATATGAAATCAGAAAAAATTGTTTTGCAATTTTATTCTCAACGGGAAATTTGCTGTCATACCGGTGGTTCAATTGCTTTTGGCCCCGATCGGACTTTATTTTTATCTACCGGTGACAACTCAACACCTTTTGATGAAAAAAATCAGTCTTTTGTAAATCGTGGCTTTGCACCGCTTGATGACCGTCCGGGGCATGAACAATATGATGCAAGAAGAACATCATCGAACAGCAATGATTTACGCGGAAAAATAATCCGGATAAAAATTAATGAAGATGCATCCTACAGCATACCCGATGGAAATTTATTTTCAAAAGATCAACCAGCTACTAAACCTGAAATTTATGTAATGGGTAATCGCAATCCATACCGGATTAGTGTAGATCAAAAAAATAGTTTTTTGTATTGGGGAGAAGTGGGTCCTGATTCTGATTTTGATAGTTTGGAAACAAGGGGACCAAGAGGTTATGATGAAGTAAACCAGGCTCGCAAAGCAGGTTATTTTGGCTGGCCCTTATTTGTTGGAAAAAATTTCCCCTATTATGAATACAATTATAATACCGGGCAAACCGGAATTAAGTTTGATGCCACGAAGCCAATGAATAATTCCAGGAACAATACCGGCTTGAAAGAATTACCACCTGTATCGCCTGCGTTTATCTGGTATCCTTATAAAATATCGCATGATTTTCCACAACTGGCTACCGGTGGCAGAACTGCCATGGCAGGGCCCGTTTATCATTCAGAACTCTATGATGCAAAAACCAGAATGCCGGAATACTATAATGGAAAACTTTTTATTTATGAGTGGATGCGAAACTGGATAAAAGTGGTATCGCTGCAGCCCAATGGAGATTTTTACAGAATGGAGCCTTTTATGCAAAACATAAAATTTGCCGCACCAGTTGATATGGAACTGGGGCCGGATGGGAATTTATATATTCTTGAATATGGAACTGGTTGGTTTACTAAAAATAAAGATGCAGGGCTAAGCCGGATTGATTTTAAGAATTAATCAATTTCAGGAAATATATTTTATCAAATTTTATTTTTCCGTTTAGCATATAGATAGTTGACAAGCATGACAACTATTAAAATTACAAGTCCGAAAAATTCTCTTGTCTCCTCTATCCAGGGCTTGGTTGCTTTCATAGTTTGCACCAGGCTTTCGGAATTATGATTTTTATACCAATCCAAAACTCCATCTTTTGCAAAAAATAAAATGCCAGCATAGACGGTGTAAGCAAGAACACCAATAAGATATGCAATGGGATAAAATTTATTTTTAAAAGCAAGCCAGCAAAGCACAGCGCCATATAAATAGATAGGCATCCATAGATATGGATCCGGGTCGTTGTACTGCAATGCTGCTGAGAAAACAAAAAGCAACACGAAGAGAAGATTGAATATTTTCATATAAAGTAAAATCTGCTATAACTGTGCAAAAATCTAAATGTTATGTTTTTTGAGTAAAGCCCATAGGGCTGAAACTCTGGTAATAGAGTATGTGGATTATAGAAAGCTAAGCCCCATCGGGGCGCC
>JANLSA010000562.1:0-53792 GCA_031362085.1 Bacteroidota bacterium
TCATTGTAGCGTAAAATAGTTTACTGCCAATCCATGTTTGTGTACTGAGCCAATACCAGAAATTTACTTTCAATCCATCTGGTGCTAGCAAAACAACTTTTTCAATTTGAGACGGAATGGCCTGGTAAAAGCTTAATGCAATTCTTCCTCCCAGGCTGAAACCAATAAAAGTGATTTTAGTATTTGGTAGTTGAGATTTGCTTTTTGTTATTTCAGAAATTATTTCCCGTAAATCCTCCCACTGAAAATTCAATCCTTCATTCCATTCCGTTTTTCCATGAAAGGGCAGGTCAATAGCGTAAAAACTAAAATCCTTGCCGGCTTGTTTTTCCAAAAAAGAAAAAGCCATGGCATTTTCTCCATACCCATGAAAACAAATAACCGGCTTTGCCCCATTGCCAAAGCAATACCATCCGATTCTTGAATTTTTGTAATTAATAAATTGCGGCTCCAAACGGGTTAAAAATTTTTATTTAAAAAATATTTGGCAGCTTCAAAGTTATGGTTAATTTTGAATAGTTGTATAAACAACTATATGCCAAACAACCAATTTAAAAAAGGAGAGCTTTACAGCTTTGTTACCGGCAAGGCTTCTACTGCCATTGCCAGACGATTGCAAAAAAAATTTAATACCGCCAACCTAAATATCACAATAGAACAATGGAGTGTGTTGTATCATTTATGGAAACAAGATGGTATCAGTCAGCAGGAATTGTGCAATGCTACATATCGTGATAAACCAAGCATAACGAGATTAGTGGATAATTTAGAAAAATTAGATTTGGTAAAACGTGTTGCTTCAGACACTGACAGGCGCATTAATAAAATATTTGTTACAAAACATTCATTGAAATTACAGGAAGAAACAATGGGGCTTGCTGAAGAAACTTTGAATGAAGCATTGGATACGGTACCTGCAGACAAAGTAGATGTGTGTAAAGAAGTATTGAAGATTGTATATGATAATTTGAAATAACCGTAGATATGAACATCAAGAATTGATTCATTTAATTCAACTTAGAAAATTTTAAACTTTTAAAAATAATAAAACATGAGCACCGAAGTAAAAAAAGCTGCTGTTCTAAAAGGTGGTGAGTGGTTAATCAAAGAATCTTCCCCTTTTGATACTTTTATTCCAGAAGATTTTACTGAAGAACAACTGATGATTAAAGAAATGTGTAATCAGTTTCTGGATTTAGAAATTTATCCTAACATTGATCGCATTGATAACCTGGAACCAGGACTTATGAAAAGTTTAGTAAGGAAAGCCGGAGAGCAAGGTTTGCTTTCAGTTTCTTTTCCCGATGAGTTTGGTGGGTTGGGGAAAGATTTTGTTACTTCTACAATTGTAAATGAATACCTCGGTGCCGGTCATTCTTTCTCTGTTGCTATTGCTGCGCATACAGGCATTGGTACTTTACCAATATTATATTTTGGAACGGAGGAGCAAAAGAAAAAATATATTCCAAAATTGATTACCGGTGAGTGGGCTGGTGCTTATGGATTGACAGAGCCTAACAGTGGAAGTGATGCATTGGGAGCAAAGTCAACAGCAAAACTGAGTGACGATGGCAAATATTATATATTAAACGGACAGAAATGCTGGATTACCAATGGTGGTTTTGCAGAAGTATATACCGTATTCGCAAAAGTAGATGGCAAAGATTTTACCGGTTTTATTATTGAAAGAGGTACTGAGGGATTTACACAAGGTCCTGAAGAGCATAAAATGGGAATCAAGGGTTCGTCAACAGTTCAATTGTATTTTCAGGATTGTAAAGTACCGGTTGAAAATTTATTAGGAGAGATTGGAAAAGGGCATAAAATTGCATTCAATATTTTAAATATTGGTCGATTGAAATTGGCTGCTGCTGCTATCGGAGCATCAAAACGCAGTCTTACAGATTCTATCGTCTATGCAAAAACAAGAGAACAATTCAAACAACCGATAGCAAATTTTGGTGCTATAAAATATAAGTTAGCAGAAATGGCAATCAAAGTTTTTGTTGCCGAAAGCTCCCTGTACAGAACAGCTCAATTGATTACAGATAAAGAACATGAATTGTTTGGAGAAGGAAAAGCATTTAACGAAGCATTGCTTGGCGGTGCTGAAGAATATGCTATAGAATGTGCCATGCTGAAAGTAGATGGCAGTGAAGCATTGGATTATGTAGTAGATGAAGGCGTTCAGATACATGGTGGAAATGGTTTTAGTGCAGAGTATAACGCTTCCAGAGCCTATCGTGATTCAAGAATCAACAGAATATATGAAGGCACTAACGAAATCAATCGTTTACTTACTTTGGATATGACTTTGAAAAGAGCAATGCAGGGAAGATTAAACTTGATGGGCCCGGCAATGGAAGTATCAAAAGAGCTGATGAGCATCCCGGATTTTGGCGGCGATGACGATCTTCCATTTGCAAAAGAAAAAAAATTAGTTGCAAATCTTAAGAAAGCTATTTTGATGACTTCGGGAGCTGCAGTACAAAAATTAATGATGAAAATAGATACCGAACAGGAGGTGTTGATGAATATAGCAGACATGGCAATACAAACTTATAATGCAGAAAGTGTAATGCTGCGTGTAATGAAGATGACTGATAAAAACGGGGAAGCAGCCTGCCGCACACAGGCAGATATTATGCGTACTTATTTATATGATGCTGCTGATAAAGTAAATAAGTTTGGTAAAGACGCCATCAATGCATTTGCAGATGGAGACGAACACCGCATGATCCTGTTGGGATTGAAACGCTTTACAAAAGCAGAACCTTTCAACAGTAAAGATGCACGAAGAAGAATTGCCGATAAATTAATTGCGGAATCCCGGTATCACCTGTGATGGGTCGAAGCCAAAAAGTTCATCAGGGACCCTTGTTCTTTTTTTAGGGTCTCTGTTTTCTTCTGCATAAAGGACAGCAAGTTCTTTTCTAACTTGTTTAATTTCTTTAATCCGTCTTATTTTTTTGGCTTCATAAAAAACACCTACAGCCATTCCAGAGGCTGCAAAAATGGTCGTAAGAAAATAAAACAGGAATGTTTCTTCCAGGTCTTTTATTTTGAATACATAGAAAAGTAAATAGATGATGCCATAAATCGTGTAGCAAAATATCAAGGATGCAGAAATAATTGTTTTGCCGGCCGCATTTGGCTTTCGGATAATTAATTTTGTATAATGATTAAAAAAATTAAAGCTGAAAAACAATATTAAAATAACCGAAGGCCCTAATACGATACGTGAAGCGTCATCATTGTATCCTTCGATAAAAACGGCAATAACTGAGAGGACTAACAAGCCTATAATCATCTGCCTGATTAATTGCTTCTGCTTTTTTGTATGACACAAGTAAGTTAGAAATGCCAACATCAATGGTCCATCGAGTAAATTATTGGTAGCTCCGATATAACTCTTAATTGGATTGGGTATGAAGTTAAAAAAGCCTAATATAATCAGGTTAAAGAAAAATGCAAATGCGTAATAGAATAGAAGTATTGGAAATGTCCGGTAAAAACTTAAGCGGAAAATTAGTATCACAGCAATCGGAAGAAATAAAGCCGCTACCGCAATAATATTCATCGTGTGTACCCAATTCATCTTGTTAAGTTTTTTCGTAAGGTTAAAGGCGGATTTTACTCCGTGGGATTATAACTACAATATTAACGGAGGTTTTTTAATAGCAGTACCAGATCGTCTGTTTTTATAGAAAAATAAAGCAAATCCGCATTACCAAAAAGTAATTATACCAAAAGCCGAAAGTTATTTTTCTTTGCATATTGTTTGAGTGAAAATACGTAACGTAAATAACTCCTTTTAATAAATTGATAAACTAAAAAAATTACTATGTCAAATCTTGTAAATGAATTTAATGATTACCGCACACGAATGAATGAAGTGATACTAAGCAAAAACAACCTGGTGATGAAACGCCTTTGGAATCTTGACACCAATACATATGATGAGGGGGCATTAGATAAAAAAACAAAAGAAATGCTTGGATTAGTGGCAAGTATGGTACTTCGTTGTGATGATTGCATAAAATATCATGTGGGCAAAAGTCATGAGATGGGGATTACTACAGAACAGCTGTATGAAATATTTGCCGTAGCAAATATCGTAGGGGGAACTATTGTTATTCCACATACAAGAAGGGCAGCTGAGTACTGGGAAGAACTTGAAGGAAATAAGCAATAATCAATATCCAAAAAACAATTTTCAAATATTTTTGAATACGAATCTGATCTTTGAATATTGAATATTTAGTATTGAAAGTTGTGTGTTTCCATAGATGAATTACCTAAATTTGTGTTCAATATTTTTTTATTATGAGTGAAGTAACAACAGCTCCGGCATTAACAGCAAAAGATTTTGTAACCGATCAGGAAGTACGTTGGTGCCCTGGTTGCGGAGACTATTCTATTTTGGCGCAAGTGCAGAAAATAATGCCAACACTTGGTATTCCAAAAGAAAACATCGTTATCGTTTCCGGTATTGGTTGCAGTAGCCGGTTTCCATATTACATGAACGTATATGGCATGCATTCTATTCACGGAAGAGCAACTGCTGTAGCAAGCGGATTAAAAGCATCGAGACCGGAATTGAGTGTATGGATAGTAACAGGCGATGGAGATGGTTTAAGCATTGGAGGTAATCATACCATTCATTTGTTAAGAAGAAATTTTGATGTAAATATTTTATTATTCAACAACCAGATTTATGGGTTAACGAAAGGCCAATACTCCCCAACTTCGGAAGTTAATAAAGTAACCAAATCCACTCCTTACGGAAGCATAGATCACCCCTTTAATCCGCTTGCATTGGCAATGGGCGCCGATGCAACATTTGTAGCAAGAACAATGGATAGAGACCCAAAACATTTACAAGCAATGCTATTAAGATCGCAACTTCATAAGGGTGCATCTTTTCTTGAAATATATCAGAACTGCAACATCTTTAATGATGGAGCTTTTGAAACATTTACCGAAAAAGGAACTAAGGCAAATGAAATTTTAATTCTCGAACAGGGCAAGCCACTTGTTTTTGGAGCTAATAATGATAAGGGAATTAAACTCGATGGATTCAGTCCAAAGATTATTAACTTTAGTGATGGCTATAGTGCCGATGATTGTTGGGTACATGATGAGCAAGATGTTTATAAAGCGCAGATACTCGTTCGTGTTTTTGACGACCCTTCCATTGAAGGTCATTTGCCAAGACCGTTCGGCGTTTTTTATCAGCGCAACCGAAGTTGCTATGAAGATATAATGGCAGCACAAATAACAGAAGCAAAAGCAAAAAAACCGGCAGACCTGGACAAATTACTTAAAGGGAATGAAGTATGGGTGATTAATTAATATAAATCAGTAACCGATAATTCTCTTTTCGCTGCCGTTTTACTTTTTCTTTCTTTCCAGCCATACCACTTTAATGGCATCGTTTTTTTAAGCAATGTATCAATGCTGCGCATACCTGCAAGATTCCATAGCCCCTTTAATTTTACACTAAGCGATGGGTGCATAGCCCGAAGACTCATTGCAAATCCACTTTCAAGATATTCCATATGATGCCAGTAACCACCGGGCATAAATAAGGTGTCGCCATGTTCCAGTGTTCCCTCAAATCCATTCGCTAATTTTACTGCAGGAAAAATATTATAATTCAATTTACTCTTACTTGAATCGCTGTAATTACTAAAATCAGCAAGACTCAAAACCTCAAATGGTTTACGATAAAGTTTATATTGTTCGTTATAGGGAAACAACAACACTTTTTTCTTTCCCATAAACTGTGTGTGCAAAATATGGGATAGGTCAATATCGAAATGCATATGTGTAATGCTACCTGCGCCACCCGTAAAAAGCATTGGATATTTTTTTACAAACCCTTTCATGTATTCATCGGGCCATGTAAAGTCCTGGGTAAGCTGAGGGGCATGCTGAAAAATATTAAAAAGAAAAATACGAAGCTCTACCGGGCCTTTTTTTACCATATCCAAATAATCGCCAAACTTCATGTATCCATCCGCTTTATTGATAGGTGTGTAGGCATCACTCTTTTTATTATCATATACGCCTACCTCTTTATTGCCCAATATATTTTTAAAATAATCCCAGTTCCATTTTTCAATCGCCGTTTTATTGTATTGAAAATTTTTTATGATGCAGGGTATTTGCGGATTGTAAAAATCCCGTTTAAATCGATCTGCATCCAATGTATCGAACGTCGCTAAGGGTTTAAGCTGCATGAATCTAATGTTTAACTTCCGGTGCTATTAACAAAAATAAGTGATTCGTATCAACAACATTGTATGGAATATGACAAAAATAAAACGCCATCCCGAAATACTTCGGGATGGCGTTTACAATTGCTCACAAATTCCTGTTTTTTTATATAAGGCTTACAGTTTTATTAAATAACCCGGCGATGTCTGTTATTCCGGTGCATCATCATTTTGCGGCGATGTTTCATTTGTTCCATTTTTATTTTTCTTCCATCACCCCTGTTAAAATTTCTATTACCTGTTCTCCGCTGCTCCATCATTCGATGCTTTCTTATTTCTCTCCGAAGCTGTGGATCACTACGATGATTGAAATGCTGATTATTGTTTAGCGTTTTTTGTTCAATTTTGTGTTTGCGTATGCCATTTTGCAATCCGTTTTGTGCAGAAGCAGAAAAAGAAACAATGACAAAAAACAAACTAAGGGCTACTATTTTTTTCATGGCTTTAATTGTTTAGTAGCTATCTGACAATAAACAATCAGCAAAGTTTAAGAGGTCTATCATTTAAAATAACCGTTCCTGTATGCTTTTTACCTGAAATGATCTGCGATGGTACTCACACTGACCCCATATCCGGATGGCATCACAATGTTCCTGGGTTCCATACCCTTTATTTTTCATCCAATTGTATTGTGGAAACTCCTGGTGCAATTGATACATATACTCGTCCCGGTATGTTTTTGCAAGAATACTGGCAGCAGCAATACTTGCATAAATTGAATCGCCTTTTACAATACATTGATGGGGTATATTATTATACTTATAAAACCGGTTTCCATCTATTAGTAATAACTCCGGTATTGTATTTAATTTATCCAAAGCAAAGTGCATGGCTTTAAAAGAGGCTTTCAGAATATTAATGCTGTCTATTTCGTTATTATCAATACTGGCTACCGCAAACGCTTCAGCTTGCATCTCAATAATTTTTCGTAAATCATTTCTATCTTTTTCTTTCACCTGTTTGCTGTCATTAAGTAAAGGATGTTGAAAATTTTTAGGCAGGATAACCGCTGCTGCAAATACAGGGCCTGCCAAACAACCACGCCCTGCTTCATCGCATCCGGCTTCTATTAATTCTTTTTGATAATACGGTTTCAGCATTTGCATGCAATTTCAGAATTATTATTAAACAAAAGACAAGCAGCTTACATCTCTCATATTACCTTTGCTCCAGCTATGATCAATACAAGTTTACGCCGTTCATCTCACCCTGTTGCTATCTGGCTATTAATAGGTATTTTAATGCTTATGATTCAGGTTTTGCTCGGAGGTATTACACGTCTGACCGGTTCCGGACTTTCTATTACTGAATGGAAGCCTATTATGGGAGCATTGCCTCCAATGAACGATTCTGACTGGACGAATGCATTTGAAAAATACAAACAGATTGCCCAGTTTAAAAAATTAAATTCTTCATTTGATCTTTCCGACTTTAAATCAATCTTTTTTTGGGAATGGTTTCATAGGCTGTGGGCTCGTTTAATTGCCATCGCTTTTATATTGCCCTTTATTTTTTTTATAGTAAAAAAGAAATTTAAGAAAGAAATGATTAATCCAATGATTATTCTTTTCCTGTTGGGTGTATTGCAGGGATTGGTTGGTTGGATAATGGTGCTGAGCGGATTGGAAAATTCTGAACGGCTCTATGTTAGTCATTACAAACTGGCCATTCATTTTATACTTGCAATGGTCCTGATTTGTTATGCTCTATGGTTTGCTTTAAGTCTTATTGTTCCAAAAGAAAAAATCATAGCAGATAAAGGAATCAGAAAATTTAATACATGGTTAGTTGCTTTACTGATTATTCAGCTTATTTACGGTGCATTTATGGCTGGCTTAAAAGCCGGGCCTTTTGCACCTACATGGCCGGATATCAATGGAAATTTTTTTCCGGTGATTAAGCCCTCTACCGGTAGCTTTTTAGTATTTGACAATCCGTTGATTGTTCATTTCATTCATCGCAACCTTGCTTATGTAATTACTCTTTTTATAATATACGGCTGGTGGAGATACCGATTAGCTTACCCCACCTCTTTGTTTAATAAATCAACCTGGCTTCTTCCTTTTCTTGTTTTTGTACAGTTGATTTTAGGGATTCTCACTGTACTCAATTCTACTAACACAAATAAATTAATATGGCTTGGTACGGCTCACCAGTTTGTTGCCATGTTAATGTTACTTTCATTGGTATGGACAATTTATATTGTCACTGGCAATGCAGTTAAAAAAACAGATTAAGCAAATAGAGTTTGAACAAGCCGTAAATCTGTATTATATTTAGTACAACCATTTACACAATCAATGAAAGCCTGGCTCCGCGGATTTTATTATTCCTTTCCGATTCAATTACTATTTCTTCATGTAAAGAAATACCAGGCACTCCTTATTTTCTGGTTTTTAATTTTCAGTGTTGTGAATGGCACATTTATGAAAATGTTTGGAGCTGATTCGTTATACCTGGCTCCTGAATACCTGGGCACTTTGAATACATTTGGTTATGCTATCACAGGCATTGCTATCGGAATGTTTATCGTAAGCTGGAATATTACCACCTTCATTTTATTTAGTAAACATTTCCGGTTTCTAGCTGCCACTACAAATCCTTTCTTAAAATACTGCATTAATAACTGCATCATTCCTGTTTTATTTTTATTGTTTTATTTTTTTAAAGCCTGGCATTTTTTGCATACAAAAGAATTGGTACCTGCTGTTGAAATCCTTTTTTACGCCGGGGGTTTTTTAGCGGGATTAATTTTCATTTTGGCGGTTTCTTTTATATACTTCTTTCGGGCCGACAGAAGTATTCTCCGGCAAATGATGCCAGTTTATAATAATCCAAAACAATTTATCACGCACCTGCACGATGAAAAGAAGGGAACAATTGACGGATCAAAACAGCGGGTGGAATGGTATTTTGAAACGCCATTGAAGCTTCGACATGTCAGAAATGTAACTCACTATACCAAACAGTTTGTTGATTCGATTTTTAAACGTCATCATTTTGCTGCTATACTTTCTGTATTTGCTGCTTTTCTGTTTCTAATATTGATTGGCTTTTTTCTGGAGAAACCGTTATTTCAAATTCCCGCAGCAGCAAGTATTACAATCTTCTTTTCAATACTGATAGGCGTGGCAGGGGCTTTTGCCTATTTTATGCAAGGTTGGACAATTCCTTATCTAATAGCTATGCTATTGCTGCTGAATTTTTTTTATAAACTGGAATGGATTGATCCACGCAACAAAGCGTTTGGACTTAATTATAAAAACAAAACAGAACGTCCATCTTACAGTCGTGATGGGTTAATGCAAATGGCAAGTGAAGAAAATATAGCTGCCGATAGAAAGAATATGATTGACGTTTTGAACCGATGGAAGCTTAAACAGAAATCAGATAAGCCAATGCTTACTTTAATTTCTGTAAGTGGAGGTGGCCACCGCAGCGCAACTTTTACAATGAGTATTCTTCAGCAACTAGACAGCATCACAAATGGCGATCTCATGAAAAACACTTTCTTGTTTACCGGAGCATCCGGCGGAATGATTGGTGCTACCTATTTTCGTGAGTTGTATTTGAGAAAACAAAAAGGGGAAAACATAATATTGCAGGACAAAAAATATATTGATGATATTTCCGGAGATTTACTGAATCCTCTTTTTTCTTCTTTTGTAGCCAGGGATTTAATTGCTCCGGCACAAAAATTTAATGTGGGTACATACAGTTATGTAAAAGACCGTGGTTATGCTTTTGAAGAAAAGTTAAATGATAATACACATGGATTTTTTAATAAACAAATTAAAGATTATATACCCGATGAAACGGCTGCGAATATTCCGTTAATTTTTTTTAGTTCGGTGGTAACCAGGGATGCAAAAAAAATGATTATCAGTACGCAGCCTGTACGGTTTATGATGCAGCGAATGCAGGATTCCACCCGACTTCCTGCAACAGATCCGGATGCAATTGATTTCGCTTCATTTTTTGAAAAACAAAATCCGTTTAATCTTCGTTTATTGACTGCGCTGCGCATGAATGCAACTTTTCCTATTGTTTTGCCTAATGTATGGTTACCCTCAGATCCGGTTATTGATGTAATGGATGCAGGACTTCGTGATAATTATGGTGTGGAAACCGCTTTACGGTTTCTTGAAAATTTTGATGCATGGATTGAAGAAAACACTTCTGGTGTTTTGCTTATACAGATCCGGGACCGGGATGCCGGTGGTTGGGAACAACCCTACATATCAGATGATATCAGCGATCACCTCACCCGGCCATTTCTTTTATTGCAGCACAATTGGTATAAAATGATGGAGTATGATCAAAACAACCTGCTCACCTATTATTCCGAAAATAAAAAACATAATATTTATAAAATTAATTTTCAATACGCATCTGCCCATGAAGAAGGTAAAGCTGCATTGAATTTTCACCTGACTCAACGGGAACGGAATGATATTCTAAGATCTGTGAATTCGGATTTTAATAAAAAAAGTTTTAGCCGCTACAATGAAATTATTTTTAAGCCAAAAGATTCTACCATTAAGGCTGAATAAGCGGGAAGCATTTTTTCTTAACTTCTATTTCCAGCTCTAAGGCAGAATCTGCAGGCTCTCCATCAATATGGAGTGGCGCAAGTGAGCGGTTAATGATAAGTATTTTTTCTGTTTGAAAATAGATTACCGCTTTTTTATTTTGAATAAGAGATGAAGTTTGAATTTTATTCCAGCCAGCAATTTGTTTTAATGTTTGCAATATAAAACTCAGTTTGTTTTGATTCGTTATTATTACCACATCTAATAATCCATCGGAAAGGCTTGCTTTGGGTGCAATCGTGAAATTATTTCCAAACTGATTGCTATTTGCAATGCTGATAAAATAAGCATCGGTTTTAAATTTTATTTCCCCCATATTTATTTCAAATCGATGCGGTTTCATGGAAAAAAAATTTTTCATCGAAAGTTTGATGTAGGTAAGTAAACCCCTCTTCGGTTCATCCGTAAAATCATGTGCTACTTTTGCATCGAAACCTAAGCCGCAAAGCATACAGGCAAAATTTTTATTAACATAAAACCCGTCCGTATCTACCGAATGTCCTTTAAAAATTATTTCAAGTGCTTTATCAATTTGCTTCGGAATTTTTGCTGTGTATGCCAATCCATTTCCCGAACCGCATGGAATGATTCCGAAGTTCACATTACAATTCATTAAGCTTCCAACCACCTGGCTTACGGTACCATCTCCACCTGCTATAATCACATCCGTTATTTTTTGCTCTTTAATAATTGAATGTAGAAAACGATAATCGCCGCTTGAAACGGATGGAAAAATTTGAAATGGAATACCAGCCTGCTTTGTTTTTTCTTCGATGAACTGTTGAATACCTTTTTTGGTACGGGTGCCGGAGATAGGGTTGATGATATAGATGAAGTGGCGAGGCATTCAAACAAAAATAAATGAGGAATTTTATATAAATCTTTAAATTACCATTTCAGCAAGGCACTAGCCCAGGTAAATCCGCTACCAAATGCTGCAAGACAAACTAAATCTCCTTCTTTTATTTTTCCCATTTCATAAGCTTCACATAATGCTATAGGAATTGATGCGGCTGTTGTATTGCCGTATTTCTGAATATTATTATATACCTGATCGTCATTCAGTCTTAATTTTCTTTGTACAAATTGTGAAATGCGAAGATTGGCCTGGTGAGGAATCAGAAGATTGAGATCAGAAGTCTGAAAATTATTTTTATTCAACGCTTCCAGAATTACTTCCGGAAATTTTTCTACTGCAACTTTGAAAACGGCAGGTCCATCCATATTTGGAAAATTCTGAGCATTATCAATCATTTCGTGACTCATAAACATTTCACCTATTTCAGCATCTTTAAAATCCGCAAGTTTTTTATCTTTCACCCAATGATTAGCATGTGTGCCCGGGTTATACATGGCAAGTATCTCCGCATTATTTCCATCACTATGTAAATGTGTACTTAATATTCCTCTATTATCGTCTTCAGTTGGTTGCAAAACAACAGCACCAGCACCATCACCAAAAATTACGGATATATTTCTTCCTCTTGTACTAAAGTCCAAACCAAAAGAATGTTTTTCACTAGCTACGACAAGTATATTTTTATACATACCTGATTTTATAAACTGGTCGGCCACACTTAATGCATAAACGAAACCTGAACACTGATTACGTACATCCAATGCACCAATCTCTTTCATTTGCATGGCCCTTTGCAGCAGCACACCACAGCCAGGGAAATAATAATCTGGACAAATGGTTGCGAAAACAATAAAATCTATATCTGAATTTTTAAGACCAGCCCTTTCAATTGCAATCTTTGCAGCTTCTACTCCCATTGTAGTTGTCGTCTCTCTGGTACGGTCAGCGTACCTCCTCTCTTTAATCCCTGTTCTTTCCTGTATCCATGCATCATCAGTATCCATATACTTTTTCAAGTCGTCATTCGTAAAAACAGTTGAAGGAACATACATTCCTATTCCGGCAATTTTTGATCGTATCATTTGGCAAGCAATTTTGAAAAAGAAAGATAGGAAAACTGGGGGAAATGAAATCGTTTCATCCTGAACGAGGGTTTTAATATTGCTTAAAGAATAATTATTTACATTCATATTCTAAACACTGCTTATGAATCAACGATTCACTGCTCTTGATGTATTTCGGGGAATGACAGTATGCTTTATGATTATTGTAAATACTCCCGGAAACGGAGCAACAAGTTATGCTCCACTCAATCATGCAAGCTGGCATGGATTTACACCAACAGATCTTGTATTTCCTTCTTTCATGTTTGCAGTGGGTAATGCCATGAGTTTTGTAATGAAGAAATGGGAAACGATGAGTAATGCAGCTGTACTTTCAAAAATTTTCAAGAGAACATTTATCATTTTCCTGCTAGGTTACCTGATGTATTGGTTCCCTTTTGTGCATTGGAATGAAAGTGGTGAACTGGTTGGTAATCCGATCAGCGATACAAGAATATTTGGAGTATTACAGCGAATAGCGATCGGTTATTGCGTTGCATCGCTTATGATTTACTATTTAAAGTTGAATACGGTAATCCGGTTCTCGCTGGTATTTTTATTTATTTACTGGCTCATAATATTATTGTTTAAAGGGGGAGACGACCCTTACGATATGCTTACCAATGCCGGAACAAGATTAGACCTGTGGCTTTTTGGTGGAAATCATTTATATCATGGAGAAGGAGTTGCATTTGACCCCGAAGGATTGTTAAGTACAATACCGGCAATTGCAAATGTTACATTTGGTTACGCTGCTGGTAAATGGATACAGGAAAAGGGAAATAGTTATGAAGGTCTAACAAAATTATTACTGGCAGGAGTTGTATTGATTTTTCTTGCTCTTTGCTGGAATAACTTTCTTCCCATCAATAAAAAATTATGGACAGGCAGTTATGTGTTTCTTACTGTTGGTATTGATTGTGTATTGCTGGCGGCTTTGATTTATTTAATTGATTTTTTAAAAGTAAAACGTTTCAATTATTTCTTTGAAGTGTTTGGAAAAAATCCGCTGTTCATTTATTTATTAAGTGAATTGGCGGCTATACTGATGTGGTTTATTCCTATTGGAGCAAACCGCCAGCCACTGTATTCATGGTTGTTTGAAAATGTATTTAAACATGCCGGTATGTACTTTGGTTCATTCCTGTTTGCAATAGCAGTTATGTTATTCTGCTGGCTGGTGGGCTATGTTTTGGATAAAAAGAAAATTTATGTGAGAGTGTGATTAAAGATTTGCAAAAGAAAGCTTCAAAACTTCAACCCCAAATTTTTCACATTCCACCTGCACCGACTTAACATCTTTTGATTTGATAGGCGAACCCAACACATGGTTTTCTGTATTGGGTAAGGCAACCTGTCTCTTCAAATTATCTGGTGTTGCAATTTGTGCAAACATTCTTTTCATCGCAGAAACTTTAACCACGTCATCCTGATTTTCTTCGTCTTTAAAATAATAAAGCAAAAGAGTTGGTTGTTTTATTTGCTGAAAAGTTGATTCCTTCATGGTTGACTCCAGCAATTCTTCTAACTGCACCAAAGAAGATGTTGTATATCGGTTGTTCCAATATTTTGCATACAGAGCAGTTGTATCATCAACAATCCTGTGTTTGCCTTGAACTAATTGTGCTATCTGCAAACCCCAGTGATTATTCAGCATCCATGCTTTGGAATCATTTATCGCAATGTTTGGAGAAAGCATAATGTTTGCAGCTATGTCAGGATATTCTGCACAAAGTTTTAATGCCACCGTACCCCCGGTTGAAGTGGACATAAGCATAACCCTTTTTCCAAGTTGTTTGCCTATTGCATAAGCCTCTAATGCCGAGTTCCAGAATCTTTCGGCAGAAAAATTTGCAAGTGATTCTGTTGTGTCAATTCCATGGTCTGCCAATCTCGATAAATAAAGGTTACATCCGAATTTTTTTGCAAACTCTTTATGTACCGGATCTCCTTCCTCCTGTGATGCACTAAAGCCGTGCAGATAAACAATCGCATATTCAGTTTTTTCTTTTAATGAATCGTTGTACCAGACTATCCTTGATTCATTATCTGGTTTTATTTTATGTGTTGCTTCGTTATCTGAAATATATTTTTCTAATTGCATAGCATCTGATGGAACTGCCGGAAGCTGGCTACTATATTTTGGAGTGGCTGGTTGCGGGCCGAGGAAATAAACCATAATTAGAATAATAACGACAATGCCAAGCCATTTTAGAAAACGCATAAAGTGATTTTAAATAAAGATAATTTTTTTCCTGCCGGGAAATAAATTTCTCTATCCAGTTTTAAGATTGAGCTTATATTTCATGAAAAGAACGCAAAGAAAGCATTCGCTGCTCCTCCGCTTCCCTGTTAATTCTGAAGGAAACTGATCAATAGAATTACCCAAAGTACAAGAGTGATTCTTTTTTTTCTTTCACAGAAAGAATAAAAAAGAACAAATCTACAATTGCAACAAAAGTCTAATCAGGGTACTAATGTTGGTAACATAATATTCATCTTCATTTTCTTCGCTACCCCGCCGAATTGGCGTACCTTCGCCGCTCGTTAAAAAAAAGCAATTAGCTTAACCCTTTTCAGTCTTTTACCTTTGCTGGTATTAGCTAAAAGCTTGAAGCTAAAAGCTAAAAGTTGAACTCATGGATATAAGAAACATCGCAATTATTGCCCACGTTGACCATGGTAAAACAACCTTGGTTGACAAAATTTTACATACCACGAAAGTTTTCCGCGATAACCAGGAAACTGGCGAACTGATTATGGATAGTAACGACCTGGAAAGGGAACGTGGTATTACCATTTTCAGCAAGAATGCTGCTGTTGTTTACAAAGGTGTAAAAATTAATGTAATTGATACCCCGGGTCACGCCGATTTTGGGGGTGAAGTAGAAAGAGTTTTGAAAATGGCAGATGGTGTTTGCCTGTTAGTTGATGCATTTGAGGGCCCTATGCCACAAACACGGTTTGTTTTGCAAAAAGCATTGCAATTAAATTTAAAACCTATTGTTATTATAAATAAGGTGGACAAACCAAACTGCCGTCCCGACGAAGTGCATGATGCCGTATTTGAATTATTTTTTAACCTGGACGCAACAGAAGCACAATTAGATTTCCCCACTTTTTATGGTTCGGGCAAACATGGATGGTTCAATGATTCATTGGAGCAAATAGATAATATCAATCCTTTGCTGGATGGTATTATTAAATATGTGCCGCCGCCCAAAGTAAATGAAGGCCCGGTGCAAATGCAGATCACATCCTTAGACTATTCTTCTTTTCTCGGTCGCATAGCCGTTGGTAAAGTAAGCCGTGGTGTATTGAAAGAAGGACAGAATGTTGTTTTAATGCAAGCCGACGGAAGCATTAAAAAAACAAAAGTGAGAGAGCTGTATGTGTTTGAAGGAATGGGTAAAAAGAAAGTAACGGAAGTAATAGCTGGTGACTTATGTGCTGTGGTTGGAATAGAGGATTTTAATATTGGCGATACCATTGCTGATTCTGAAACTCCTGAAGCATTACCGGTGATTAGCGTGGATGAGCCAACAATGAATATGCTTTTCTCTGTAAACAACTCCCCCTTCTTTGGTAAAGATGGAAAATTTGTTACATCACGTCATTTACGTGACCGTTTGATGAAAGAAACAGAAAAGAACCTTGCATTAAAAGTAGAAGACAGTGAAGAGGGTGATAGCTTGATGGTTTATGGTCGTGGTATTCTGCATTTAGGAATATTGATAGAGACCATGCGTCGTGAAGGATATGAATTAACGGTAGGTCAGCCGCAGGTAATTGTAAAAGAAATTAACGGGAAGAAATGCGAACCCTACGAAAATTTAGTTGTTGATGTACCACAGGAATTTGCAAGTAAAGTAATTGACCTTGTAAGCAGAAGAAAAGGTGAAATGCTGATAATGGAAACTAAAGGAGAGATGCAACATCTTGAATTTGAAATTCCATCGAGAGGATTGATTGGGTTGCGTACTCAAATGCTAACGGCTACAACAGGCGAAGCTGTAATGGCTCATCGTTTTACAGAATACAAACCCTGGAAAGGGCCAATACCCGGAAGAGGTAATGGCGTTTTACTTTCTAAGAATACAGACAAAACAACAGGCTATTCAATCGATAAATTACAAGACAGAGGTTCGTTTTTTGTGGACCCTGCAGAAGAAGTGTATGCCGGACAAATAATAGCCGAGAATATAAAACCCGGAGATTTGGTGGTGAATGCAACAGAGCCCAAGAAATTAACTAACCACCGTGCAAGCGGAAGCGATGATCATACCCGAATTCAACCCAAAACCCAGATGACACTTGAAGAGTGTATGGAATATATTCAGCAGGATGAGTGTATCGAAGTAACACCAAATTTTATTCGCATGCGCAAAGTAATATTGAATGAAGATGATAGAAAGAAAGTGCAGAAAAGGATGGAAACGGAGGCTGTTTAGCCCCAAACCCCTAAAGGGGCTTTAAGGGTTTTAAAATTTATAAATACAAGCACTGGTTTAACACCGGTGCTTTTTTTATTTAAGAAGAACGTAAATTTGCCTCTTATCTCCGAATATGAAGAAGTGCTTATATATTTGTTTTTTTGCAATTTGCTTTTCACTTTTTTGTTTTAATTATTCCCCGGCACAATGTTCCATCTGCACTAAAACGGCACAGCAACTTGGTGAAAAGCCAGCGAAAGGAATGAACACCGGAATTCTTTATCTCGCATTTGCCCCTTTTGTTATAGCAGGGTTTGTTTATTACCGATGGAAGAAAAGCAGTCATGCCGGTTAACCTCTTATAGAAAATAATTTTTTGCCGTTTCAGTTTTCATAACTTGAGCTGATAAAAACATTTGCTATGCGAAAAATATTTTTACTCTGTTTTCTTATTCCCGTTTTTACATCAGCACAAAAATTACCATCCATTGAAGAAAAAACCAAAGACCTGAAAAAGTTTGAAGGCTTTTTTAATTTTTATTGGGATGAAAATGCAGGTAAGATTTTTTTGGAATTAGATAAAATAGATACGGAAGTTTTATATGTAACATCATTACCGGCTGGTTTAGGCTCTAATGATATTGGTTTGGACAGAGGTTTATTAGGTGGAGAAAAAATTGTAAAATTTTCAAAAGTCGGAAGAAAAATTTTTCTAATACAGCCAAATTATAATTACCGGGCCGTAACTCATGATGCCGCAGAAAAAAGAGCAGTAGAACAATCTTTTGCTCAATCAACTCTCTGGGGTTTTATTATAGAATCCGAAACAGGAAATCATTATTTAGTGGACGCAACTGATTTTTTAATGCGGGATGCGATGCAGGTTTCAAACCGGTTACGCAGCAATCAACAAGGAAATTATTCGTTGGATAAAACACGGTCTGCTTTTTACCTGCCACGTATAAAAAATTTTCCGCTCAATACTGAATTTGAAACAACAATAACTTTTACAAATAATGATGGCAATACGGGTAATTATGTAAACTCAGTTACTCCTTCTTCCGAAGCTATTACTTTAAGAATGCATCATTCGTTTGTGCAGTTGCCGGACAATGATTACAAACCAAGAATTTTCGATCCCCGCAGTAGTTTTATTCCTGTTTCATTTTTTGACTATAGCACTCCTGTGTCAGAGTCAATAGATAAATATTTCATTATGCGGCATCGTTTAAAAAAGAAAGACCCGACTGCTGCAATAAGCGAAGCTGTAAAACCGATTATTTATTATTTAGATAATGGAACACCTGAACCCATACGGAGTGCATTGCTTGAAGGGGCAGGTTGGTGGAACCAGGCATTTGAAGCAGCAGGTTATAAAAACGCTTTTCAAGTAAAAGTTTTACCGGAAGATGCAGACCCGATGGACATTCGGTATAATATGATCAATTGGGTACATCGCAGTACAAGAGGGTGGAGTTATGGTGCATCTGTAACTGATCCACGAACTGGCGAAATAATAAAAGGACAGGTTTCATTGGGTTCATTACGTGTACGCCAGGATTATTTAATTGCTGTGGGCTTACTAGCTCCCTACGAAAATGGAACTCCAGTTGATGATAAGATGCTGAAGATGGCATTGGAAAGATTAAAACAATTATCTGCACATGAAGTGGGACATACCATCGGGCTCATGCACAACTATGCTGCAAGTGTAAGTAATCGTGCAAGTGTAATGGATTATCCGCATCCAACTGTTAAACTAAATGCTGCAGGTGAAATTGATCTGAGCAATGCGTATGATAATAAAATTGGAGAGTGGGATAAAGTTGCCATTGCATTCGGCTATCAGGATTTTTCTCCTGGCATAAATGAAGCAGTTTCGTTAAATAAAATTTTATCCGATGCAGAAAAAAAAGGATTGCAGTATATTTCTGATCAGGATGCAAGGGCTGCAGGTGGTTTACATCCGCAAGCACATCTTTGGGATAATGGGAATGATGCAGTAACTGAATTAAAAGATGTAATGAAAGTGCGGGCAAAAGCATTATCCGATTTTGGTGAAAAAAATATACGCCCCGGAATGCCGATGGCTATGCTGGAAGATGTTTTGGTGCCTGTTTATTTTTACCATCGTTACCAGGTAGAAGCGGTAACCAAAATAGTTGGTGGCATGTATTATACTTATGCAACGAGGGGAGACGGGCAAATCATCACTAAGGCATTATCAAAAGACGAACAAAGAAGGGCATTGAATGCTGTAATGGATTGTATAGATCCGAAATTTTTATTAATCCCGGATCGTATTGCTCAGTTAATTCCGCCACGGCCTTCGGGATATGATTTTACCAGGGAGTTATTTAAGAAAAGAACCGGGCTTGCATTTGATGCTTTATCACCTGCTGAAACAGCGGCTGACCTACCTTTATCTTTTTTATTCAATTCTGAAAGACTGAACCGAATGGTGCAGTATGAAGCAGTGAATAATGGATTAGGTGTTGCAGAAATGATTACTACTTTATTTGCAAAAACATGGAAGGCTCCAAAGTTAAACGGTATAGAAAAATTAATTCAATTACAGACAGAGCAAGTGTTGCTCACGTATTTGCTTTCTGCAAGTATAAATGATAACAATTCTTTTGCTGTAAAATCAATTTTACAAAAAGCATTGAAAGGTTTAAAAGCTTTTATAGAAGTACAAACCAAAACTTCAACAGATGAAACTTATAAAGGCCATTTATTATTTGCATTAGAAAGAATGACTAAGCCACAAGATGCAAAACCAACAATTCACAAAGCTATTCCACCCGGTGCACCGATTGGATGTGATGGAGATGAATAGACTTTATTAATTAACTATTCAAACCCTTATGTGTGCTGTCACAAAATGGCGGAGTCTTGGTATGCTTGCACTGACAAAACCAGATTTTTTCTGCTTTATCAAACTGTACTTTAATACTTCTGTAGGGTAAGCCTTCAATTTGTTTATGACTACTGTCACAAAAAGGGGTTTTTAGAGTAAGTCCGCAGGTACACCAGGAGTAAACTTTACCGGGTTCTACGGTTATGCCGATTGGTTCGCATTTGGTTATTCTTGGAAAATTTTCATTCGGTATTAAATCCATTTTAAAAAAATTAATATTGTTTTACAAACTGGTAAAGATTAAATGTTTTGTTTAGTTGATATTCTGCTTCAATTTTTTTCATCAGATCATCTTTTGATATGCCTTTCATTTTGTTTTGTTGAATAAGCCAATATGCTTTTTCTGCCAATAACCAGAATTTTTTATCGGTAACATGTGCCTTTTGTAATTGGTGCAATAGAATATCCAATAATTCTTTTACCCCTGATTTTTGCGAAGCAATTGTTTTTACAATTGGCACTTCATTATAATGGTTGCTGAAAGTTGGCGCCAGCATCTGCATCAGGTTTTTTACAAACAAATCTGCATCGGGCCTGTCAGCTTTATTTACCACAAACACATCTGCTATTTCCATTAAACCAGCCTTCATTGTTTGTATCTCATCGCCGGCTTCGGGAACCACAACGACAACGGTTACATCTGCCATGCCTGCAATTTCAATTTCACTCTGCCCCACACCTACTGTTTCTATAATGATATGATCAAATGGAGCAGCCTTTATTAAATCCGTTATCTCAATTATTTTCGGATGTAAGCCACCCATACTTCCTCTTGTAGCTAATGAGCGGATAAAAACATTTGGATTCACATACCAGTCACTCATTCGTATCCTGTCGCCCAATAATGCACCCAGATTAAATGGTGATGAAGGATCAATACAGAGTACAGCTACTTTTTTCCCTTCATCTACCAATAATCCTATCAACGCATCTACCAATGTGCTTTTACCTGCACCGGGCGGTCCGGTAATGCCAATAATTTTTGTTGGTTGAGAAGAAGAAATATTTTCTAACAATTGATGATAGCCTTCTTGCTCATTTTCAACAAGCGAAATGCCTCTTGCCAACGACTTAATATCACCCTGCTTTATTTGATTTAATAATTGCTGCCACATAAATAATAAATACTGCGGTAAGTTAAGAATTATATAGCCACGAACCTGCCGGCCGTCAGGTAGGTTACAGGAACTGGCTTAAAAAAATCAGCTATACTTGCATTATGTTTCAGTTCTCAGTTGTTATTGTTTGTAAAAATGAAGAAGCAATCATCGGCAAAACGCTGAATGCGTTGAAGACATTTGCACCCGATATTGTTGTGTACGATAATGGCAGTACAGACAGAACTATTGAAATTATAAAAACGGTTGATGTAAATCTTATACAAGGCAGTTGGGACGGATTTGGTAAAACAAAAAACAAAGCAACCCGTTTTGCAAAATACGATTGGATACTTAGCCTGGATGCTGATGAAATGCCGGATGATGAATTGAAAAATGTTTTAGCTAATCTTTCTGTTGTAAATGATAAATCAGTATTCAATATAAAATTCAAAAATTTTCTGGCGGATAAATGGATACGCTATGGCGAATGGGGTTTTGACAAACATATCCGGCTATTCAATCGCAAGCAAGTGCGTTGGAACGAAGCGGAAGTACATGAGCAATTAATTTTTCCGGAAGCGGTAACCATTGAAAAATTAAATGGCCATATACTGCATTATACAATGCGGCATGATAATGACTATAAAAATAAAATGACTCAATACGCAAAGCTGAGTGCAGAAAAATATTTTCGCCAGGGTAAAAAATATTTTTGGTGGAAGCAATGGTTGTCTCCTGTATTTTCATTTATTCAAAACTATATTTTCAAACTCGGTTTTCTGGATGGTAAAAACGGGATTACCTGTGCAAGAATGACGGCATACTATACTTTCTTAAAATATAAAAAACTCAAAGAGCAGTCAGCAGCCAGCAACCGGCAGTCGGAAAAGAGTTCCTAAATTTACAGAGCTGGACTGACGATTGAAGATTTCAGGCTGCAGACTGAACTATGACCAACTTCATCCCTATATTTCCCCTTGGCATTGTAGTTTATCCCGGTGAAAAACTAAACCTGCATATTTTTGAACCCCGGTATAAGCAATTGATTGATGAATGTCACCAGCAGAAAAAACCATTTGGTATTCCAACTGTAATTGAAAATAAATTGCAGGATTTTGGTTCTTTGGTAAATATAACTGAGATAACAAAAGTGTATGATAATGGTGAGCTGGATATTAAAACGGTTGGTGATAAAGTATTCTGCATACTTGAAGTAATCAAATCAGTTCCGGATAAATTATACGGCGGCGCAATTGTTTCCTATCCTGAAAATATTGAAAATGGTAACAGTGAATTGATGCAAAAACTGATTAAAAGCATTCGTGAAATGCACAACCTTTTACAAATAACCAAAGACTTTAAAAAAGCAGATGAAGAACTGAATTGTTATGATGTGGCACATCATCTCGGTCTTAGCCTGCAGGAAGAGTATGGTATGCTGATACTACTACAAGAAAGGCAAAGACAGGAATACCTGCGGCTTCATTTTGCCAAAGTAATACCCATGATAGCCGAAATGGAAACATTGAAAGTAAAAGTGAAACAGAACGGGCATTTTAAAAATTTAAAAGGTTTTAATTTTGGGGCTTAATACTAGTTTACCTTCTGCTTAGTTACATTGCCTTTAATTTTGATAATTCTTATTGGCGTTTGCTCATTGCTGATTAATGCAATATTTTTACTAATAGAACCTGAGTCATTATTTGAAATTGGGGAATAAACAATCTCGATTATTCCGCTTTCTCCAGGCTTTACCTCCTTTTTTTCAAACTTAACAGTTGTACAACCACAATCAGCATTTGCTTTTTTTATTTCAAGATTGCTTACCCCGATATTTTTAAATTCAAAATTAACTACCAAGTTTGAATCGTCTTTTATTGTTCCAAAATCATAAACTTCCTCTTCAAATTGCAATATAGGATGTTTGTTTTCTGGATTGCAGGACTCAATTATTACTATTGCGATAGCTAAATAAATAAAGAAATATGTGTTTTTAATTTTTATCATACCTTTTAAGTTTTCTATACGTTTCTTTTACATAAATCATCCTTTCGTCTTTACTAAACCCTTCATGAGTTTCTTTGAGCTTACCCCCTTTATCGATTATAAACTCAATTGGATACCCTGTGATTTTTATAAACCCTCCTATGCTATTAAATTTATCTAAATAAATTGGAAATTTAATTTCTGGATGCTTTATAATAAATTTCTTTACCTCATCAAGACTATCTATTTTCCCGTTTATGACAGAGATGACTTTTATTGTAGTATCGTTTTTAACCTTTGATATAAGTTCTTGCAAGGAAGGAAGCTTTAGATTACATTGATAACAATCCAAAAACCAGTAATCTACAAGTATTGTTTTGTTTTTAAACTGAACATTAGAAATATGATTATTTTCTAAATCAATTAAATGGAGTTTATTTAATATCTCAGAATTAGGCGATATTTTAATTCTGCTTTTATTAAATAAAATATACGGCGCTATATAAAATGAGAAAAGTATAACTAGGCTCAATCCCGAAATTGCAAAAAAATAAAATTTGCGGTTGCCTTGTTTTTTTGAGTTATTTCGAAAAAAATAACCACTTAGTACCGAAAAAAATGCAATAATAATAGTAATTGGACTATACAAAGGGAAACTCATTGGATTTAAAATAATAGCTAATATATTTAAAATCAAAAGAGGTGATAGAAATAAAAGTGAAATAAATATTGAAACCTTTTGAATTAAAAACCCAAAAAATAAATAAATTAAAAAGGTGGTGATGTAAGTTATTAATAAATATTGCGCCGAAAGGGTTAAGTTTATTAAAATCGCAGCCAATAAAGACCCTATAATAAATATTAATACCTTTATCTTTTTCCCCATACACGTAAGTTAAGAAGGCTGTTGAAATTCTTGATCAACAGCCTTCTTGTTTAATAAAAGAATTCTCTGATGGTAATGATAGAATTATGATGGTAATTTACACTTGCCATCACATGAAAATAACCATAAAGGACCACATCCTAAAAGCGTTGCTGAACAAATAGTTTTATCCGTTACTTCAAAACACCATTGATTTCCGGAACAGTACGATGGATATTCTGAAGAGCATTTGCATTTCGGCACACCAGATTCTTCCAATTGTGAAACTGGATTATTTTTATTTGAAATTGAGGTAATAATATTCTTTGCTAGCTCGGCTCCAAACAATAACACAGATTTTTCATACCCTGTTTTGGCAAACTCTCTTTTAAAATCATTATTTTTTTGCGAGTTGCTGATAAATAATTCTGAAGTAATCTGACTTTGAATTTTTTTTATAAACTCTACTTGCTCTGGATTAAATGAGTTTTTATTCAAGAGTTCTATCATTTTGTTATTCCATACATAAGCTTTTTCATACTCATTTAATAACTTATAGGCTGTTTTTTGTTCACTTTCAGACATTGTAACAATTTGGCGAACTACAGATTTATTAATCTCTGCATTTTTCCCAAGTGTACTAACATCAAGTTCGGTTTTTTGCTTATTGCATCCTATAATTAAGAGTGCAAAAAACATGAGTGTAATTGATTGCTTTTTCATAAATAATTATTTAAGGTTAAAAAATATATAGGAAATATAGGCTATTTATTGATACAGAACATATATGTTCTGCTCTAAATTATTTTTTTCCGCCCCTTTGCTTTGTGCAAAAAGTAAAAGACAAAATATTTTTAAAAAAACTTGGATTGCATATCCGCAAGCTTCGCTTACAACGGGGGCTTACCCAGTCTGATATCGGTATTGATATGGATAATTATGCTGAACAGGTAGGGCGTATAGAGCGGGGTCAGCTTAATGTTACTATTTGCACCCTCAAGAAAATAGCCGAAAGCCTGGAAGTTTCACTTAGTGAGTTATTAGACTTTAACTAATTGCTATTCCCATATCTCTTTTTATCTTTCCCAAATGCAAACCACCCTCACCTTCGATTTTGGAAACACCTGAAAAAAAAGTTGGCGTATTAACTTCTTTAGTAGAAATTATTATCAAAAATTATTAAGACAAACTTAGTGTTGGATATTTATTTAACCTCATTTACTTTTTTTACAAACAATACTGATTGACTGTGAATATCTTTTAAAATAAGTAACTTTGCCCCCTTATACTAATTGTTTTAATATGCCCGTGATTTCAATGTTTTATGGAATAATTATCAGAATGTTTTTTTACGATAATAAAGAACATAGTCTTCCACATATACATATTGAATATGCTGAAAACAATGCTGTAGTTTCAATACCAGATGGAAATTTGATCGCAGGTAATTTTCCGAAAGACAAATTGAAACTCGTAATTGCCTGGATGGAAATTCATAAAGACGAATTAATGGCGGATTGGAAATTAGCAGTCGAAGGAAATACTGTTTTTAAAATTGAGGGGCTGAAATAATAAAATGAAAAAAATTCTATCTATAAAAGCTATTGAGAATTATAAACTGCTTTGCAGTTTTTCGGATGGTGCTGTAAAAATTGCAGATATATTTCCTTACTTACAGGGAGAAGCTTTTAAGCCTTTATTAAATTCAGCTGCATTTTCTAAAGTTGAAAACCGTAATTATTATGCAGAGTGGCCCCAATATGAACTTGATTTAAGCGCTGACACACTCTGGCATATTGGAAAAGAAGTTTCTTCTTAAAAATCTTAACACTATATTACTATTAGTAGAAAAATGCAAATCACCCTCACCTTCGATTTCGGAAACACCAGGAAAAAAGTTGGCGTATTTCATAACAATGAAATAAAAGAAGCGGTAATACTTACTGATGATGCAAATGAAACAATCCATGCGTTGATCGAAAAATATCATCCGCAAAAAACAATTCTATCTTCTGTAATCAATCATAACACTGAAATTGAAAACATACTTGCTGCACATTCTAAATTTCATAAACTCAGCCATCTTACAAAACTTCCTTTCACAACACCCGTTGGCAAACCCGAAACGATTGGTGCCGATCGTTTAGCATTGGCAGCAGCTGCCGTTCATTTTTATCCAAATAAAAATAATTTAATCATTGGGCTTGGTTCCTGCATCACATATAATTTTATAAATAAGAACCATGAGTTTCTTGGCGGCGCCATTTCTCCCGGTATGGAAATAAGATTAAAATCATTGAATCATTACACAGCCAAACTCCCAATTGTAAAAGCAGACAGCAATGTTCCGCTGATTGGATATGATACAAATACAAATATTTTAAGTGGTGTTGTCATCGGCATGGCAATGGAAATTGATGGAATGATAGACGCCTATCAACAGAAGTTCGGGAACTTTAACGTGGCATTAACCGGGGGTGATTTATCGTATTTGGCTCCCCATCTTAAAAACCAGATATTTGCAGACCCTGAATTAATTTTTAAAGGTTTATATGCAATTAGTGAAACTAACAATTGAGAAAAAATCGACCCTGCTGAATGCTCTTGTCTGCTTGTTATCAATATTTTATAGTCAGTTTATAACAGCTCAGGACAACTCCCCATATAGTCGTTATGCCATTGGAGATATTGTGCCCTCTACCAATATTGCCAGCCGGGGTATGGGAAAAATTGCTGTCGCCTATTCTGATTTTCTTTCTATCAACTTCAGCAACCCGGCTTCCTACTCAGCATTTCAAACTCTGAAAGAAGCAAAGTCTAAAAAAATTCAATCAGGTCGTATCATTTTCGATGTGGGTATTAATTACGAAAGCCGCACTTTACAAGAGCCAAACAATCCTTCAAAATTCAAAGCACAAAATTTATTGTTCTCCTATATGCAGGTGGGTGTACCATTACGCAGTAATCTGGGATTAAGTTTTGGTCTGCGCCCTGTTTCCAGGATCAATTATAAAGTTTCAACAAGAGAAAAATTATCCTTCGGCGATAGCGTTTACACACTCTATACCGGCGATGGTGGTTCTTATTTGCCTAATATTGGATTGGGATATAAAATAAATAAATTAAGTGTTGGTCTAAATGCGGGTTATTTGTTTGGCAAAAAAGATTATAGTTCCCGCCGCATTTTTATAAATGATTCGATAGATTATTACAGTTCCAATCATGAGACAAAAACTGTTTTTGGTAATATTTTTTTACAGGGCGGACTTCAGTATTCCGATTCAATTAATAAAAGCACCATACTTACAATTGGTGCAACAGGTAATCTGGCAACTACATTAAATGCCCATCAGGATATTATCCGGGAAACATTTACACGAGACGCAAGTGTTGGTGATTTAAGAATAGACAGCGTTTTTGAACAAAATGATATACGTGGTACGTTGAAGTATCCATCCTCTTTCACAGTTGGATTTGCTTTAGAAAAAAATAAAGAGGATTATAAAAAAGCAAACTGGTTGCTCGGAATCGATTTTACAGCCACTTCCTGGAGTGCTTACCGTTTTTATGGCAAATCCGATTTTACCAGAAATACATGGGAGATAAAAGTGGGAGGTAAGCTTCGTCCTGTTCCAAAGAAAAGTTATTTCAGCAATGTTACATATCGTGGCGGTTTTAGTATTGGTCCCGATTATGTAAATACCGGAATAAATCTACCGCAATATGGAGTTTCATTTGGCATGGGATTGCCTGTTGCAAATTTTAGTCAGTTGGCACGTGGTCAGGCTACAATAATCAATATGGCATTTGAATATAACAAAAGAGGCAACAATAGTAATTTGCTTAAAGAAAATATGTTTCGTGTTTCAGTCGGACTATCACTCAGCGATATCTGGTTTGTAAAAAGAAAATACGAATAAAGGAATCAACATCCCGTTAACCTGAATTTTTTCATTTGGAACCCAGCGGCAACAATACTATTAAACTTTCGTTGCATCGCACTCTTGTACGCCTGTCCCGCTGCGAAGCTATGTGGCATTCCGTTTATTATTCAACACTTCTCAAATCATTCCTCATCATTCTTATCATATCCATCTGCGGTGGTTGTGAAAATGATAAAAGAGTAATAGATGAATGGACCCGCAATGTGGTTCTGAATGAAGAAGCAATCGGTATAGAAACTTATTTCAGTCAGAAGGGTGTAATGAAAGCTAAACTAAAAGCACCTTTGATGATTCGTGTGCCAATCATTGACAGTCCTTATGTAGAATTTCCAAAAAGCTTACACGTTGATTTTTATAATGACAGTACTGTAATAGAAAGCTGGATGGACAGTAAGTATGGAAAATATTATGAAAATCTGAATAAGGTTTATTTAAAAGACAGTGTAATTGTTATAACCGATAAAGGTGATACTTTGAAAGCACAGGATCTTTGGTGGGATCAGAATGAAAAACTTTTTTACACCGATAAATATGCCGAGTATCACGGAAAAGATAAATTGATATATGGTGGCAAAGGCTTTGAAGCAACACAAGACTTAAAGCGACGCACATTCAAATATCCTACCGGAACAATTAAGGTTACGGATAGTGGATTCCCTGATTAGTCCTTTCCTTTTTTATACAAATCCAATTCATTCCTTATTTAATGACTTTTATTTTTCTGAATAAGCTTCCTTAACTTCAAACCTTAAACAATCCTACGCTAATTTAGCTTACAAAGTTTTAACGAAGTAAGTAGCTTCGGATGACATGCATAAAATTTTAAAGAAAGAAAAGATGGAATACAGACGAATGGGAAAAACCGGATTGCAATTAAGTTTACTCTCATATGGCAGTTGGGTAAGTTTTCATAAACAAATAAATGATGCTTCCGCAGAAGAACTGATGAGCTATGCATATGACAACGGCATTAATTTTTTTGACAATGCAGAAGTATATGCTTTGGGTGAAAGTGAAAAAATGATGGGGCGTATTTTAAAAAAGAAAAATTGGGACCGTACATCGTATGTTGTTTCATCAAAAGCATTTTGGGGCTGGCGTGGAAAAGAAAACAAACCCAACCAATCGGGTCTCAACCGCAAACATTTAACAGAAGCCTGCAACGAGGCACTTCAGCGTTTGCAATTGGATTATCTCGATTTATATTTTTGCCATCGCCCCGATAAAAATGTACCAATTGAAGAAGTAGTATGGACAATGAATCATTTAATACAGCAAGGAAAAATTTTATACTGGGGCACCAGCGAATGGAGTGCACTGGAAATTATGGAAGCACATATGTTTGCAGCAAAGAATCATTTGATTGGCCCTGCAATGGAACAACCCGAATACAATTTATTTCATCGAAATAAAATGGAAAATGAGTTTCTGCAATTATTTAAAACCGTTGGTTTGGGAACAACAATCTGGAGTCCACTTGCAAGTGGATTGCTTACCGGAAAATATAACGATGGTATTCCCGAAGATTCACGACTGGCTATTCCGGGATTTGATTGGCTAAAAGATAAGACCCTGAGTGAAGAAAAAATTAATAAAGTAAAAAAGTTAAAAACAGTTGCTGATAAATTAGAAACATCATTAGCTATATTAGCATTGGCCTGGTGTATAAAAAATGAAAACGTAACTACGGCAATTTTGGGTGCAACAAAAAAAGAGCATTTAGTAGAAAATTTGAAAGCATTGGATATTTACCCAAAACTTTCAAATGAACTGATACAGGAAATAGAATTAATTATTGAAACCAAACCGGTGTTGCCGGAATATTAAACACATTTTAATTATGTCATTCAAAAACAAAACAGTTTTTATCACCGGAGCTACCCGTGGTATAGGAAAAGCCATCGGGCTTAAATTGGCAAAAGAAGGCGCAAACATTGTAATAGCTGCGAAGAGTGTGGAAGAAAACCCAAAGCTTGGTGGCACTATTTTTTCTGCTGCTAAAGAAATGGAAGAGGCCGGTGGCAAAGCTTTGCCGGTGCAATGCGATATCCGGAATGAAGAAAATGTGCAGCTTGCAATTAATAAGGCAGTTGAAGTTTTTGGAGGCATTGATATTCTTATTAATAATGCTTCAGCAATTAATCTGACAAATACAGAACAAATAGAACCGAAAAGATTTGATCTTATACATGATATAAATGTACGGGGAACCTTTTTTGTAACTAAGTATTGTATTGAACATTTAAAAAAGTCAGCTAACCCGCATATACTTACGTTATCGCCACCCATAAATATGAACCCGAAATGGTTTGCCAATCATCTTGCTTACACACTTTCAAAATATAATATGAGTATGATGGCACTCGGCTGGGCTGCAGAGTTAAAAAAATATAATATTGCATCCAATGCTTTATGGCCCAAAACAACGATTGATACAGCTGCTGTAAGAAATTTATTAGGCGGCGTAGCCTTGGCAAATATGAGCCGGACAGTAGATATTATTGCCGATGCTGTTTATATCATTTTAAGCAAACCATCAACTGAATGTACCGGAAATACTTTTTTAGATGAAGAGGTACTTGCCAAAGAAGGTATAACTGATTTAAGTAAATACTCCGTTGTGCCCGGCGCTAAATTATTCACCGATTTATTTACAGAATAAAAAAATCCCCCGACTATAAACTTCGGGGGACTCTTTGCTACTAATCAGAAATATTTTTATCATTTAGCAGGAGGTGGCGGCGGTAATAAATCTGCTACCGGGATAACATTTTTAATCGGGGGTATTGATTTGAGATAAGCAAAGATTGCTTTAAGTTCATCATCATTCATTTCAGTTACAGGCATCATAGACATGGGAGGCATAAGAGGTCTTGTACTTTCAAGACCCATCCATTTTTTTTCGTGCAGGCATTTCAAAAATTGCTCTTCCTTCCAGCCACCAATTCCTGTTGAGTCTGATGTAAGATTAGCTGCATAAGTTATTCCCCATGGCCCAGTCCAGGCAGTAAATGATTGGGTAACTATAAGACCTTTTTTTGCCGCTTCATTTTTATCAAAATCGGGAGGGGGCATTTGAGAAGGATGTCCGGAAAGCATCAGGCTCATGTCATTCTCCGGACCGCTGGGTCCCATTTTTTTAGGTGTGTGGCAATCATTACAACCGGCATTTTTAACAAGACGTTCTCCCCATTTTACCTGGCTTTCAAAACCACCAAAGTTTTCTTTTGCGGCTGCAGGCGTTTCTTTTTTTGTATCACTGCATGCTATAAACACAAAAGCAGCCATAGAAATAAACATCGAAAAAGCAATCCATTTTTTCATAATCGTTGTTTTTAGTTATTAAAGGAATGAAGAAAAAAAATGTGTCAGGAATTTAAATAATGTTCAGGGGGTAGGATGAGCAAAACACACTAACTCTATAAAAAAGAAAGTTACAATTATTTTTAATTCTGCAAAATCTATGGTTCAGATTTTTATGACCTTATTCTTCATCCCAGCGTTCAGGCCGCATCTGAGGAAATAATAATACATCCTGTATGGATGCTTGATTGGTGAGTAACATGCATAATCTGTCAATTCCAATTCCAATACCTGAAGTGGGTGGCATACCATACTCCAATGCCCTTAAAAAATCATAATCTATAAACATAGCTTCATCGTCACCCCGTTTCATCAATTGTGTTTGCTCTTCAAAACGTTCCCGCTGATCAATCGGGTCGTTTAATTCACTGTATGCATTCGCTACTTCTTTTCCGTTTATCATCAGTTCAAAACGTTCTACCAGTCCAGGTTTGCTTCTGTGCTTTTTTGTAAGCGGACTCATCTCTACCGGGTAATCTATTATAAAAGTGGGTTGTATATAATTCTTCTCGCATTTTGCGCTGAATATTTCATCAATCAATTTTCCTTTACCCATACTTTTTTCTGTGTGAATATGCAATTGCTGACACATATTTCTTAAACTCTCTTCATCCATCTCACTTACATCTATACCCGTATGTTCTTTGATAGCATCAAATATAGAAATGCGTTTGAAAGGAGCTTTGAAAGAAATTATTTTTTCTCCGACAGGCACATCTGTTATTCCACAAACATCCATTGCCGTTTTTTCCAATAACTGCTCCGTAATTTCCATCATCCAGAAATAATCTTTATATGCCGTATAAAATTCAAGAATTGTGAATTCAGGATTATGCGTTCTGTCCATTCCTTCGTTACGAAAGTTGCGGCTGAATTCATACACCCAGTCAAAGCCGCCTACGATTAATCTTTTTAAATACAATTCGTTTGCAATGCGTAAATAAAAAGGAACATCGAGTGCATTATGATGCGTAGTAAATGGTCGGGCAGCAGCGCCACCCGGAATGGTTTGCAATACCGGCGTATCAACTTCCAATGCACCATGTCCATTTAAAAATTCACGAATGGAATTAATAAGCTTTGTTCTTTTCAGAAAAACTTCTTTTACATCTGTATTAATAATTAAGTCTGCATAACGTTGTCTGTATTTAAATTCCGGATCGGTTACTTCATCAAAAACATTTCCTTCTTCATCCCGTTTTACCACAGGCAATGGCTTTAATGATTTTGAAAGTAGCGTAATTGAATTTGTATGAATAGATGTTTCGCCTGTTTTTGTTATAAACACATAGCCCGTTGCGCCTATAATATCGCCGAGATCTAATAAATGCTTTATTACTTTTTCAAAAAAAGATTTGTCTTCGCCGGGGCAGATTTCATCCCGTTTTACATATAGTTGTATTATGCCGGATGAATCCTGAATCTTTATAAAACAAACTTTGCCCTTATCATTAATGCTCATGATGCGACCTGCAACTATAACCGATGTAAATACGTCTTTGTTTTCGTCGGTATAATTTGCTTTGATATTTGCAGAATGATGTGATACCGGATATAATGGTGCCGGGTATGGATTGATGCCCATTGCTTTTAGTTCTTTCAGTTTTTCTCTTCTTAACAGTTCCTGTTCTGACAAATTTATACTCATTGCTTTTCCTTTTTTCCAACGTGTTGCCCGTCTTCTTGGCGGGCAGGCAAAGGTACTGGTTGAAGCTTTAAGTGCAAAAACCATAACCGATACTGACCGCTAAGCGATAGCTTGTTTTTGTAAAAACCGGAAATGTGAAAAGATGGCATCAGTAAAATTATGATGCGGGTACCGCACTTCTTTTTCTTTGCAATGCTCTTTAATAATCCGGGTTATATCATAATAATGACAATGACAGATCTTGGGATATAAATGATGCGCAAGATGAGTATTCAATCCTCCTGAAACCCAGTGAAGCAAGCGGGAGCTTGTTGCGCAATCAGAAGTAGTATCCCATTCATGCTGCATCCACGAGTTATTGATAATTCCGTTTTTATCTGGCTCCACATATTGTACTTCTTCCACACAATGACCCATTACTACAATACACGAAAGTAACAAACCAGCCGCTGCATGATAAATAAAAAACCCGGCTATCACATAAGTTGCAGGAATATTGAATACCCATATCGGAATAATGATCATATAGCTCAAATAAAATGTTTTGAAGAAAAAAAGCTTCAGCCATTCAGCACGGGAATGTTTAATATTTTTGATATTGCCCATTTCTTTTTTCATAAAAAAAGTAAAGTCGAGAACAAAAACCCAGAAGATAGAATAAACGGCATACAGCAGCGGAGCATATAGTGCCTGGTATTTTTGAAATGAATATTTTTTCTGATAAGGACTTATACGGATCAGCGGAACCGAATCGAGTAATATATCACCGCCGACCACATTGGTGAATGTGTGATGCTGGATATTGTGACGGATATCCCAGATATAAGAGTTCATGCCCATGAGGTCGCCAAGATAAACAGCAACACGATTATAAGCACCCTTTTTAAAAAGAACTTTATGTGAAGCGTCATGAACAATATTGAAGACGATCATTACCGCTGTAAACCCCATCGTCATTAATAATACAACAGAAAGAAACGAGGTTTTATGAAACAGCAGTAATATTGTATAACAACTTATATACAGGCATATTAACAAAAGCCCTTTCAGAAAAACGTTTCTGTTGCCAAAGCGGTTTCCGCCTTTCTTCGAAATATAATCTTCTACTTTGCATGTCAGCTCTGAAAAAAACTCACTGGTGTTTTTTGATTTAAATTTCATGATTAGCTGTTTAAAGGTTGAATGGTAGTAATTGTTGTTTTGTTTTTACCAAAGTAAAATGCCGTTTTATTTTTGCTTGTAATTTTATCTGCAGCAGGCCCGGTATTAAAAATCGTATCCCACCAGGTAACGGTTACACCAAAGCAATTATCTGTAGCACCACAGTGATGTTGTATATGAAACTCCTGTAGTTTTTTAAACCAGCCCAACATCTGTGGTCGGTGCAACCAGATATGCATATACCCGTACAACGCATAACCGCATAGTATGCCTGCCGGAAAAAATAACCAGGAACTATAATTGATGCTGAAATAAACTGTAATAAAAGCGACAGTAACAATAAGTAGTCGCTTTATTTCAGAAGTAAAAATTTTCGTAGGATTCGTATGATGTATAAAATGATTCGTTGCATGATACTGTTTATTTGTTTTTCGGTGCAGCCAGAAGCGGTGAATAAAGTATTCAATAAAAGTCCAGCAAAACCATCCGCTGATAAGTGCAATTACCTGAAATATCCAGTGAACATTGAGTAAAAAAAACAATGATGTTGCCGGTGGAATAATTACAACAAGAAAAAACAAAAGGCAAAAGCCAGCAGGCACCGCTTTTTTCATGGCCTTATAATATCCGAGTATGCCGAGCAAATAGAATATCATATAGCTGTTTTTAAAGGAGTGATTCGTGGCATCAGCGGGTTATTAAAAATTTTCAGTTTCCTCATCTGGCTGTCAGTAATTTTTTCTTTTATCCATTCCGGCACCAGCTTATCCAAAAGAATAAATATTTTGTTCCAGAAGCCGGGGATGATAAATCTTTTTCTTTTCAGTAAACCATCGATTGCAATAACAGCTACTTCACTTGGATCCATAACTGACCAACGGCTAATACCTGAATTACTAAGATGCTGGCGTATTAGCATGGGTGTTGTGTTCATACCACCCGGACAAATGGTGGTTACATACACCTTTTTTCTTTTCAACTCAATACCCAGGCTTTTTGAAAATGAAAAGAGATAAGATTTGGTTCCACCATATACCTGTTTCTTAGGTAAATAAAAAAAGCCGGCAAGGCTGCTTACATTTAAAATATAGGCAGGGTTATTTTCTTCAAGTATCTCGAGAAACAGGTGAGAGAGTAATGTAGGTGCTACTACATTTAATTCAATTTGCCGGTAATAGTACTCAGCATTTCTTTCTTCAAAAAAATGAGTACCGCCCATGCCTGCATTATTAATAAGTGTTTTAATACGCAGCTTTTTTTCTTTTACTGTATTAAACAAATTGTAACACTCTTCTTTAAGAGAAAGATCATGCTCAAAGCAAAATACTTTTACCGCAAAGTTTTTCCGGATATAAGCTGCCAGGTTATCCAATCCCGAATCGGGCAGGGCAACAAGTATAAGGTTCATTTTACGGCCAGCACATTCCAGTGCTAATGCTTTTCCAAATCCTTCGCTTGCCCCGGTTATCAGTACATAGTTTTCGTTACGCATAATTTTTTGTATTAAGGTGGTGTATGGTTTTTTGTATGCCTTCTAAAAAAGGTGTGATGGAATAACCTAGTTGCCTGATTGCTTTATCGCAGCTTAGTGCACGGTTCTGTGTTATGCGATGGATTATTTTCGGTGAAATATTTGTGTGCTTTCCTAACAGCCTGCAAACTGACATATGTATAAAGCTCCAGAGCAACAGTAATGTCTTTGGGATGCGGATCAGTTTTATAGCTTTACCCGCATTTTCTTTTATCGTAGTAAAAAATGTAGTGTATGAAATATTTTCACCACCCAATATATATTTTTCACCACCCAATCCTTTTTCCAATGCGAGGAAATGGCCATTAACCACATCGTCTACAAAAGCATAATTTCCCAGCACTTCGCCGCAGCCGGGTACAAAAGCTACCCGCATAGCAATTATTTTTTGAATTAATTTTTCAATGGCGTTACCTCCTGTAATAATGCCGGGTCCATATACCCTTGGTGCTGATACGATGATTGCAAACAACCCTTTTCGACAATACTCTTTGACCAGCTCTTCAGCCCAATGCTTTGAAATTTCATAATCATTTTCAAAGGGTGTGATACGTGGGTCTTTTTCATTCATTGGAAATTTTCCAGAGGGGCCAATAACTGCACCCGTGCTGGTGAAAACAAATTTCTTAACACCCAATTCAAGAGAGGCATCCAACATATTACGGGTTCCTTCTACATTTATTTTATAAAACAAAGTGCTGTCCTTCTCCCACATTTTAGCAAGAGCTGCTGCGTGCAGCACTTTTTCACATCCCAGCATGGCTGCTAGCACGGATTCCTTATCTGTTATATCTCCTTTGAAAGGAATGATATTCGGATGAACCGGAAAATTTTTTGAATGCGGGTCTCTTACCAATGCATGCACAGTAAAGTTTCTTTTTGCTGCTTCCATCGCCAGTTTATGACCGATATAACCTGTAGCTCCTGTTATCAGAATTTTCATAATCTTAAAGTTTTAATTAATGATCTGTTGGTAATTAAAATGCCAATCTCGTTTGACAAAGCCAGCATTAAATGAATGGTGATGGCTGGCCATACATTTTGATAGTATATGCTTATTAAGCAAAGCACCAAACCCATTAGTACCGATCCATAACGTTCTTTTTTATCGCTATGCCAGTGAATGAATACATATAGAAAGAGATTTATAAAAAATGCAATCGCAATTCCAAAATCTTCAATCATACAAAAGAGCATAACACCACGAAAAAAGATTTCATAAACAATTAAAAAAAGGGTACGGAGAGGGATAAATAATAACGGGAAGGAAAAAGAAAGGGGTTTTAAGTTTATGATAGAGATTGATAATTTTTTTTCGGCGCCAAATAAACCTGTAAGCCCGGCTACTGCTATTACTATGCATGCGGGCACTATAGAATTGTTTATCATCGGAATGAATATTTTTTCATTGAATGACCTGCTTAAAAAAACACCTGCTATTCCGATGCCCAGTAAAAGAATCCCGGCTATCAGCTTGCTCAATAATATACCCGGTGCTCCTTTTCCAGTCAGAATTGCTTTTAGATCACAACTGTTTTCTTTTTGTGCAACACGAACAAGAAAGAAGAACAGTGAATAGCTTAACAGGATAATACTGTATGTTATAAAAGTGTCTCGCATAAAAAACGGTTTAAGATTTTAATTCAATAGTGGCGCTGTAAAGACTATGAGATATTTTTACTTTAGTACACATACCATTTGTATAGAAATATTCATTCGAGTTTCCATCCGGAAATTTTATTTTATAATGATGGGGGTTGATCGTCTGAATCGTAAGGAGCTGTTGAAAGTTATCTGAGAATACAGCTGAAAAACTGAGCGGCTCATTGGTATAAAGACTCAGCATATTGTACCGGATAGGATAGTTATTCAGCTTTTCAGTCTTACCGTCATTATAAATTATATAAATGCCATCGGTCGCTTTTATTTTCTTATCTGCTTTAACACTTCCGTTCATTTTACGGTAAATAGATGACCAGGTCATTATACCGCTATCATAGATTGTTTCCTCTTTTGCTTTAGCAGTAAATAAAAAAACAAACCGGGTTCTTACTTCCGACTCCATTTTAAGTGTTGTTCTGTTGCCGGAAGTGTTTTGTGTGAATTGAATATTTCCCACTAGGCTGCCGTTTCTTGTAATATTATAAGTAAGTGTTTTGTCCTGTGAAAAAATTCCAGTGCCTGTGCCGAGGAAAATAAGGATAAGGAATAAACATCTGCTGCATTTTCCGATAAATGCTTGAATCATTTCTGCTTTTTCCGGATGCTGGCGTTTGTATCGTCTCATCATCAGATAAATAATTGTAGGAATCATAAAATAAATTTTAAAGGTTAATGTTCTTTGTTAAAGACCGCCCCGCAACCGGCGGGACGGTGCTGTGTGTGGAAGGTTTATGGTTATAAAATATATTTATTCAGAGACTTTTTGCCGGCTATTTCTTTTTCCATCCTGTCTAATTTTTTCGGCTTACCATTTATATGATATACTTTTTCCTGGGATAATAGTAAGGATGCTGGAAGTATTATAGGAAGCATTAGCACTCCTACAGCTAACCCCAAAGGGTCGCCGCCAGATTCTAATAACACATCTCCTACCACGCCAACTACATTATTCGTTTTATTCTTTTTAAAAGCGGCTGCAAAAGTGTCGTTTGAATTTTTTTTATGAGTAGAATCATTAGAATAGATACCCGGCGCATTTCTTACCTTTTCTATCCTGATGGCTATTTTTTTAATGCTGGTTGCAGCTATCCTTGTTCCGTTTTCTATTTGTATCTCTGGGTGATTGTCTATCATCTGAATGGGGAACACAATAATCGTATCAACAGCAAAACCACCAAGGGCATATTTTTCAACTGATTTATCCAGCAAAGTAATTTTTGCAGAACAGAACTGTTGTTTCTTCTTTATATAATCTGGTTTACTTTCCTGCGATACAGCCTTTAAACCGGCAAAGATTAATAACATCATCATGATTGCTGTTGTCTTTTTCATTGTAAGTGATTTTGTTTAAAAATAAATCCTATCAATTTTCACATTCGGAAAGCATAAAAAAGTACGGATCAATGGTCGTTTCATTTTCCATTAAGGTAGAGGCTGGCCCCATGCTGATTCGTAAATAATTTTTACCGCTCATTATATGCCATATGAAACTTTCACATTTAGCTGAGAAGCTGCCCAGGATTTCTGGAAACATTTCATGCAGCATTCCATCCCAACAGGCTTTTTCAAGTCTTTCTTTGGCCGAAGCTTTTTTATACCCGTTATTTTCTTCAGCCCTACTACAGAACTCACGGTTGGAATGGGTGGTGCCGGTGAAGAGCAGTATCTCGTGATGTGTGGTTACTTGTTTCATAGCTTGTGTTTTTGCAATACCAAACTACTATCATGGAAAGCTGATATATAATTGAATTTTGCATTAACAACTCCCTTACTTGCAGTTTTTGCAATCCCGTTTGTCAATTGATCTGCTAGTGCTATTTTCAAATTCACGGTATCATTTTACCGGAATTCGTTGCAGTTTTTACAAACAATGAAAGGGTTTATTATCCTTTAAAATAAAAATGACTAACTTTTGAAAACTTTTGTTGCAAATCGTGCAACATAAACCACCATCTACAAACCAACAATGCCTGACTATCAATCACAGGAGTTTTTATTCCAGCGGATCAAGGAACTTTTACTCCCCAATACATCTTTGGTGGATAAAGTAGCCGATATATTACATTTAAGCAGTGATAGTGCCTATCGCCGAATAAGAGGCGAAACACCGCTTGTGCTGGATGAAGCACGGGAGCTATGCGAATATTTTAATCTTTCACTTGACCATGTACTGAATGTTAAAAGTGGTGCAAGCCTTTTTCAGAATATTCGCATTGAATCTGGCAATTACAGTTATGAAAAATACTTATCAGATCTTATTAAACAGGGGGAGCATATCGGCAGTTATATATCTAAAGAAATCATTTACCTCACTAAGGACATGCCGCTCTTTCATAATTTTTATTACAAGCCGCTTATTGCATTTCGTTATTTTTTCTGGATGAAAACAATTTTACAGCATCCGGATTTTCAGGAAAGGGAGTTTGATCTTAATTGTGTTCCCCCCGAAATTGAAAAAATGAGTTTTGAACTTTCATTGGTATATAATAAGATACCTTCATCTGAAATCTGGAATACAGAATCAATTAATTCAGCAATTTTTCAAATAGAATTTTATAAAGAGTCCGGTATCTTCTCTACCGCAAGTGACATAAAAACAGTGTACGAAGCCCTGGAAGAAACATTTCTCCATTTAAAAAACCAGGTTGAGTATGGATGTAAGTTTTTGCCGGGTGAAAATCCGGATGCTAAAAAAAATAATTATAAATTTTTCTATAACCGGGTAATCCTGGGCGATAATACAATTCTTGTGGTAACTGACAGGATAAAAACAGTTTTTATTAACTACGGAGTATTGAATTATATGACTACAAGAGATGAGGCTTTTTGTAACACGTGTTATGATGATATGCAGAATATGATGAAAAAATCAACACTAATCAGCCAGACAAGTGAAAAACAAAGAAATATTTTTTTTAATATCATGCTTAACAAAATAGCTGAACGCAAAAAGAATTTGTAATTAAGAAAATTGATTTTATGAATATTACCGATTTGCAGCAACAACTTTTTCAATTTATTAAAACCAAACTACCAGCCGAAGCCTCCGTGGCGGATGAAGTATCAAAGCTTCTCAGCATCAGCAGTGACAGCGCCTATCGCCGGATACGTGGGGAAAAACAAATAACATTTGAAGAGCTGTATAAACTGACCCTGCATTATAAAATTTCCCTGGATCAGCTGATGAATATTCAAACAGGCAGTATTATGTTCCAGGGAAATTTTATTAATAATAAAACATACCGGTATAATGATTATATCACTGGTATAATACAACAGCTGACTTATTTCAACAGCCATAAACAAAAAGAATTTTATTACCTGTGTAAAGACACGCCGATTTTTTACTATTTTATCTCTAAGGAACTGTCTGCTTTTAAATATTATTTCTGGATGGGGACCCTTATCTATTTTCCTGAGTTCAGAAACAAGAAAGTAAATCTTGATGATTACCCACCTGAGCTTGAGCTGCTGGGAGATAAAGTGAATGAGCTCTATACCCAAATGGATTCACTGGAAATATGGAATATAGAAAGCTGGAATACTACTTTTCACCAGATAGATTACTATATCGGCAGTCAGATGTTTCATTCTGATAAAGATGCATTAAGAATATATGAAGGCATGGAAAAGGTAGTTGATCATCTGGAAGAGCAGGCAAAACGGGGATATAAATTCCTTGCTAATGACCCCGATAAAAAACCGTGTGGCAAATTCAAAATGTATTTTAATGAAATTGTAATCCAGGATAACAATATGATGGCATTGCTGGACAATTCAAGAATTTCTTTTATCCCGCATACGGCTATCAATTACCTGATGACCCGGGATATTGCTTACTCTGAAAATTTTTATCAATATGTTCAAAACCTTATTAAGCGATCTACGCTGATAAGTGAAGTAAGTGAAAAAGAAAGAGCCAGGTTTTTTCGGCGGGTGCGGGAAAGGATCGAAAAGAGAAAAGAAAATCTGAAATTATAAAAGGTTGGTGTTATAATTTTCAGAAGAAACCGACGTTACTATTTCTGGCAGGCAATTTGCCTAACTTTCTAAAAAAAATATATGATTAAATTATTTTACCCGCTATTTATTTTTTCCTTGTTCTTTTCTTCTTGTGAGACTCTATCACAATTGCCAATAAAAACCGGTGGCATAACAGAAGCTGAAGCCGGTGGTGGAATAAAAGAAGCATTAAGCCAAGGCCTGGTAAATGCCGTACTAAAACTGAATAAAGAAGATGGTTTTTTTAAAGATGCACTCTATAAAGTATTGCTGCCGCCTGACGCAAAAAAAATTGAAAAAACAATGAGAGATTTAGGTTTTAGCAGTCTGGTGGATAAAGCCATTCTGCAAATAAACCGGGCTGCCGAAGATGCAGCAGGTTATGCAAAACCAATTTTTGTAGATGCTGTAAAAAGTATGAGCATCAGTGATGCAATCGGGTTAATAAAAAATGGTGACACCAGTGCCACACATTTTTTCAGAACTAAAACAACGGAGAAACTGATTGCAGCATTTCTGCCAGTGATCAAAACATCGTTGGATAAACTGGATGCAACAAAATTGTATGGTGAATTAGTAACGAAGTACAACAACTTTCCTACTACATTTAAAAAATTGAATCCCGACTTGCCCGGGCATGTAACCGGAAAAGCAACAGACGCTTTATTTAGTTTGGTTGCAATCGAAGAAAAAAACATCCGGCAAAATGTAGCGGCACGAACTACTGATTTACTGAAAAAAGTATTTGGGGCAAAGTGGTAGATTTTTTAACCACCTATAATTTTATTTTTAAAGAAAGAGCCGGATAGCTACTGTATAAAATTCCCGATGATGAAACATTGGGAATTTTTTTTGCATCTATTGAAGTAGTCATACTCATTGCTTTTCGTTTATTTCGTCTGGCAGCACTAAACAAAAGAATGCTGCCCACTGCAGCACCGGCTCCCCCTATAACCAGAACTGGTAATACACCAAATGAAACATCACCCGGTGCAGCAATGGCTATACAAGTTGCGGCTATACCCAGAAAAACAAACCCTGTTGTTTTTTGCGATTTACTTTTTTGGAGGTAGTCCGCTTTTGTTAATGGTTGAGAAGGAGTTGTTGGCTGACTGAAGGATGTGATTGTAACAATCTGCAGCATCGTTAAAATGATAATCTTTTTCATACATATTTTTTTTTGCATTGGTTCAAATAGTTAATTTTTATTTTTTCTATCCAGGCAGGAATTTTAAAGCTTATCAGTAAGAAAATGGACCACCTCCAATAACATGAACTACTAAGTATCCAACAGCAGCAATCCCCACAATGCTAAATATAATACTGTTATTCGTGGATTTTTTATCAAATTCATATACATCCATTCTGTTGAAGGTGGAAACGGGAACAAAAAGATGCGCCTGGTTACTATCCAATATTCCAGAATAATATAGATGAACTTCCATAATGGTATTGGCACGATCTCTAACTCTGACAGAATTGGTCTTATTTGGTTTCGGATCTATGTAATCCATCCGTTTTTTCGGAACAGGAATCAAATCAGCTTCCAGTTTGTCATCGGCGATTTTGATTTTATTCAAAGCCATAACTCCATTGCTAAAATGTACAATAAAATATTTTTGTGCAGACAGCAACTTTTGTAATGAGGCAGTATCAATATTCTTTCGAGTATTGGTTCTGAAAAAATGCTGAAAGCAACCGGTGTGCAGCATTGATAGAATCAGCAACACTGGGAAAATGAAAATTCTTTTCATAACAGAACTTTTGGTAGTTTAATAATTCACATCATGCAATATTCTCATACCTCGGACATAAATTTTGTTTTACTGGTATTTGCTCATTCTTTTTTCTTACCACATCAATAATATTATACGATTGTGTATGACAGAATGGACAGGCATGTACATCACCAGCAGAATCAATATATACACTACGGCTGCCGGAAAAACAACCCACCCTGCAATGAACCTCCTTAAATTTATCCCTATACAGTAAAACCTATAACACTCTACCCCCCCCAGATTGAATTCCCGTTAAAAGTAATAGCCGCAATTATTACAACAATAACCAATATACCACCCGTAGCTATAAAGGCTCCTGTTATATAGCTGCTTTTTGTTCTTTTTTTATCATGCTCCAGCACTTCAATTTTATTTACTTTATCTAATTGCAATGTATAATTACCTATTACGGCTGTATTATCTTTTGGCATATAATAATGTACTTCATTGATTACTTCCTTATACAAAGAGTCTTTTGTACTATACCACATTCTGCCATCCCTTCCTTTGCTAAGGTGCAACTGATGTTTGAGTGGCAATAAATCCAGGGTGCATTGCGCAGTTTTTTGATCAGTACTTAGTTCAATATTTTTAATGTAGAATGCTTCATCACCGTTACGAAGAATAAAATAGCGATTATTCTTTTTCAGACTATCGACGGCTTTTACCGATGATGAAGGGCCGATGTAATTTGCTTTGTAATAAGTTTTACATGCTACAAAAATTGCAGCAACCAATACCATTGCCGAAATTTTGTACAGTGTTTTGATGTTCATGAGTTGTATTTTAAATGGTGAATATTACTTTATTATATTAATGCTTGAATTAAAACAAATAGCCAATACTAAAACCAAAAACACTTGTACTCAGTTCTTGGGTAGATAATGAATAATTATTCACTTTGTGTTTTTTTAACCCTTTATTATAATTCAGTTCAAAAGAAAAACCGATTGGAAGTTGATAAACTGCCAATACATTTACGCCAAAATCAGATTTATTCAATTCCTTGATTTCTAAATTTGTATTTAAAGACAAGGACGGCCCACCACCAAACATAAATTTTCCTTGTTTCGATGAAAATTGTCTTAAAACATTAATTGTAAGTTCAGCATATGTACTTAAAAAAGAAGAGGAATTATATAAATACCCATCTCCATAGTCAATAAAATTTTTTGCCCCCTTTTCAACAAAATTGAATTCTGTAAGCAGACCAAAATTTTTATTGGTTTCAACCTGTAGTCTTGCGCCAAATGTAAAACCCGTTTTATTCCTGAAATCATTTTTATTTCCATTTATGTCTGTCAAATCAGGTGAAAGAGTTGATTGAGTAGCCCCTACTTTTATTCCATAAAAGAGTTTGTTTTTATTTTCCTGGGAGAAAAAAATAGATGGAAACAATACTGATAATATTATTAAGATAGAATATTTAATTTTTATAATTATATGCAATTAAAAAATCAAGAATGATTCTATTTTACCGCTTGGTAAATGTGACCACCGAACTTCCTCCACCCGAAAAATTTTCTTTTATCTTAAATGTTGTAGTACTCAGTTCAGTTATATCATACGTATCCGAATCCACCACAATTTTAGTATCATTGGTAGTAAACTGCCAGCTTACTGTTTCTATTTGCGGGTCCAAAACATCACATTTAGTGAGGCCTTCATCCAGTTCCAGTTGTCCATTTGTTTTGAATGTGAAAATATTATCAATAAAGCAGGTGGGAAATGAAGCAAAATCATTTGTTTCATATGACCCATTGCCATCATTATCAGAAACGGCGGCAGTAATCTTCCAGCTTCCGGTTGTAAGCAACTCGGTTTTGGATTGTGTTTTTACATTCTCTTTTTTACAGGCAGGTATAAAAAATAAAAAGAACGTTGCGGCGAATACGAAGATTGTTTTTTTCATAAAAGAAAGTTTAGTGATTAGATTTTTTTTTTAAGTTTTTTATTATATAATTTTTTTTTACCTTTTAAAGTAATTACTCAAATAACCATTTAACAATATTGTTGGTAAGCGGCTGCGGCACAGATTCAATTCCATTGATTTCACCCACAAAGAAAATTTTTGAAGATTGATGTTTAAGAATTCCTGCTACAGGCTGATTGTTTTTACCATCAAGCCAGGCCAAAACCTGAATTTTTGGATTATTACTTTCATTAGTCACAATAGAGCCAGCGTTATAATAAAAAGAGGTTGCACCTTCGGTAATGGCATGAGGAGCATAAAGACTTACATCCCCAAAATAGACTCCCCCGAAATTAATTCCTAATCTTTCGGCAAGCTGATCTGTTTCCCCGAACCGCTTAAAATCTGAAATAAGAAATAAGGATGAATTACCCTCTAAAAATTTATTGTAAGCGCTGAGTTCAGATTCCTGGTAACTACCATAGCTTCCTGCCCGAATCACTTTGCTATATTGCTGAAGTAGGGTAAGAGTTATTAAAGTATTGCTTGAAATTTCTTCTACAATAAATCCCTTGTTTCGTAATAGATCAGCTAGTGCCTTTCCCTGATGTGCGGATGATTGGGAAAACCCGGAAATAGTTGATTGAGGAAACCACCAGGTGCCACCATCATGAGATGCATCAATTAAAATTTTTTTCGAATTATTATTTACCAGGATTTCTTTAATATCAGAACGGCTACACCCAAAAAAGGCGAAAGATAATATTAGTATACATGTTAATCTTAACGTAGAATTAATCTGTGTTTTCAAATCAACGAAAGAATTTGGGGCAAATAAGAAAATATATTTTTTCATAAAAGAAGGTTTAGTGATCCCTATTGCTTTTAAAATAGATTGTTTAAACTTTTTTTGCGACTTAATTTTCAGGAAGAGCTGATTTTTTAATGCTGCTTAAGTGAAAGAATGGTTGATGGTTTATCAACTCCTCCTGAAAATCAATAAATGCTGTTTATATTTCGATGCTTTATTTTTTTCCTTTCAATAGATAACCAATTTTAATTCCGAAGTAATGGCTCTTTAATGTACCATCTGCAGAACCCCCGATAAAGAGATTGCTTAACCCGGCATTATAATGTCCGGAAATTTGTAAACCATTGGGGAAACGATAGCCGGTAAGAAAATTGGCACCAAAGTCCATAGCTTTAAAATCATCTTCGTCTTCATTACTTCCAAATTTTATATCCACGGATGTGGCATCCGTACCATCATCAAATTTTACTTTACCCGAAGCATAAAAGGATATAGAAGGGCCGGCACCAATAAAAAAGTTTCCGGTATTGCTGTTTGCATTGTACAAAAAATTTAATGGTAGCTCAATAGCGTTCATGATAATTTTTGTTTTTTCCGTAACGCTCATAAATGTTTCTTCATCCTTTGTTCCTTTTTGTACAAAGTTTAATGCCGGTTGAAAACTGAAATTCTTACCTACCGGAATATCCACCAGTATTCCGGCTGTTAGCCCTGCTTTAGATTTTCCGCTTTCTGATTTGCCATCAACTTTTCCGGTTAGGTTTGCGAAAACCGCACCTGCAGTAAAACCAATTCTTGCATTTTGTGCATTGAGAACAGTAAGTGTTACGATGCTGATTACAGCAATTAAAATTGTTTTTTTCATAATAAATGTTTTAAGTAATTGTATTTGGTTTAAGTTTATAGTGAACCTGCCTGTCCGGCAGGTAGGCATTTTTTATTTTATTATCAAACGTTTTATCAGTTCTCCCTGCAGGTCGCGGTAAGTATCTTTTTTTCCGCCGATAATAAATTTTTTCTTCGCTATTTTACCAATTATAAAACCTGTTAGCGATCCCAAAACACCCACCATTGATCCGTACATGAATGCCTTTTCACCTGCGGTCATTGCAAAAGCATTGCCTAATCCAATAAATATATCGCCCCACGTACCTGTGTATGGAGTAATGGGATCATCGCCTTCTGCAAAACCAATTATTGCACCTGTTATAACACCGGCACCCAACCCAAGCAAGGCACCTTTCAATCCTGCATTTTTTTTCTGCAGTGCTATTGTATTTATTTGCGACACCTGAACATTGAAACCACCAGCGTTTACATCAGGTGATAAAAATTCAGATGATCTGAAATATTTTTTATTTCCTTTTACCGGTAGCAGGTATATATTTTCATCATTCATTTTATAAAACCAGCCTTTTACTTTTTTACCATCCAGTGTTTTAATTGTGGCTATACTGAGTGCAGATTTTTTTACTGATGAGGTTGAATCTGTTTGCGAAAAAACAGAACCTGTAAAAATGAATGCGATAAAGCCAAGCAGATAATTTTTCATACTGTGATGTTTTAATTAATAATCCCTGAATTTGATTTTCAATTCAAACATAGAATCAGTTGCAAGCGATTCCTAATTGATTCTTACCCTGTCGCTGAGGGGTTTATTAATAAATACTACAAACCGGGTATATAAACGTGGACTTTAAATTGCGTTTTACAAAAAATGGATCCGCTTTTCCTTCAATTATTATTTTCTGCAAAAAACAAGTTGCATGGAACAGCATATTTACTAATAAATTTTCTGATTCCCGATTCAAGTTAGAATGTGCTACTGTGAGAAATTGTAGCTGATTGACGGTTTGATACTCTGGGTTTGTAGTTTGTTGGGGCAATTTTTTAAAAGGATAACAGTAATTGTTAAATGAGATAGCCCTTCTGCTATCGGGAAAATATTAAACAACTCTTTCCTGATTCAATTTTAATAATCTCCTTTGAATGTTCCACTAACATTCACGAAATCTACACCAAACACACAACCCGAAGAATTACACCAGCACACAGCAGTAAAAGAGCCTTCCATGTGATGATCATTGATCGAAGTAAATGTTATACTTCCCCGGTTTATTCCGTTGTTTGAAAAGATAGGGGTATTTGGATCTGCCACATTTTTCCTATACTCACAAGAAAAGTTATATGTGCCGGGGCTGGTTACACACAAGGAATTTGCATAATTTACATATGATATATATACCGCTGCGTTGGCCTCATTGGTACCTTCCACATAAGTCCCTGCTCCTAAAACTGCACATCCCATCTTTGCATTTGACCCTGTTGCATTAATAGTTATTGTACTGGAGGGAGAAACAACAACGGTTGCTTTTACTTCAGTCATATTCTGTACAACTGCAACATTATTTTTTTTACACCCCCAAAAACAAACTGCAATAAAAGCTGTTGTTATAAAGAATATTTTTTTCATGATTTAAGTTTTAGTAACGAATAGTTCTTTTTTAAAGAATAGACGGCTAAATAATAAAAGATTATAGTTTATCCTTTACTTAAAATTATCATATGTCTCCGCCGGTTACTATCTGAATTTTGTAATTAGTCCGTTTGGATTTGTAGTTTGCCGTATTACAATTTTTATGAATGTTTCTAATTACTAACTGAAACTGGCCTACTGCAAACACATAGATGTGATTCAGGAAAAACAAATCTTTTAAGTACTTAAACTGTGTAATTTTAAATGATGGCTTTCTTGAGAAAAATAGTTTTATCTTTTATTGTGGCTTTAATCCCTTTAGCCATTCTATATTCTCAGCAGGAAGATTTTCCTGTTTTCAAACAGGTAACGCATCCGTTTATGCCTCCTATTACGTCGGCTTATTTTTTCTTTTCAGAGGATGGGTTGATCTGGTTTTCTACAGCAAGGGGATTAACTTCTTTCGATGGCTCGGAAGTAACGTATTATACATCATTACAACAAACCAATAGTTTTCAATTAAGCAGAATTTTTGCTATGACAGAAGATAAGAGCCATAATTTTTATTTGGGTACCCCGACCGGACTTTGTTATTATAACCGGAAAGCAAGATCACTTACAAACATACCTTATACTTTTTCTGATAATCATAAACAATCCAATATCGGTTTTGATGCCTTGTATTGCGATAATGAAGGGATAATATATGCCGGCTCTGCACTTAATGGTTTGTTTGTGTACGATCCTTTTCACAAAAAACTCGATCACTTCAACCTGAACGCATCTAAACCTGATAGTTGGTCAAGCCGCAGGCTAAATACAGCAAGCAGTTTTGCAATGCCTAGTACAGATAATAATAGATTATGGGTAGGAACATTTCACGGCATTTACTTGTTTGATAAAAAAAAGAAAACATTTGAACAACGGTTTGAAGTTACAAATCCAGGTCACTACCTTCCTTCCGGAAGAATACCCGAGCATTATGATATCCAGAAAATGGAAGTAGAAAATGATTCTATCATCTGGTTTAATTGCTGGACAGCTGGGTTTGGTAAATACAATACCAATACTGGAAAAGTGAAATTATATCTGCATGATGCCAGGCTCAAAACTCCGGAACGTTATATCGGCTATACTATCCCAAAATTTGCCAGGCTTTCACCGGGTAAATATTTGATAGGTATCTACGATTATAAAACTGCTCTGTTTGACAGCCAAACAGAAGAAGTAAAATATTTTAATGTTACAAAGAATAATTATAGTCAGGAACAAACCAGCTATGCAACTAATGACAGGGAAGGGAATGTGTGGCTGCTGCAACGGGGCTTATTATATATTTCAGTTCCATATTACACTCAGTTACAAACAGTGAAAATTTCAACTCATGATACCATCAGTTTGCCAAAATTACGAGGTGTCTATTTTGACAAAAAGACAAATTTATTTTACGGTTCTTTTCTCTATGGTTCCGGGGTGCATGTCTTTGATACAAACTTTCACCTTGTAAAAACTATTCCTGTTCCGGCAATAAACAATTATTACACTTATAATACAGGGATAGCCAACAACATTACAAAGGATGGTAGTGATCGTTATTGGACAGTCGGTCCGGAGAATTATACATTGCCACCCGGAGGTAAACAATTCCTGCCAGTAGAATACGTTTTTCCTTCACTAAGCTGGATGAAAACAAAAGGCGAATTTACCGATGTAATAACAACAAAAGATGGTGACCTGCTTTATAAAAAAAATGGCAGCATCGTGTATCGTATAAAGCATCTGACTTTACAGACTGATACAATAAAAACCCCGGTAATAAAATCAGAAGGAGTAGAAATAAAACAATCGTCTCAATGGTATGATGCTAAAAGAAATTTTATTTATTTAATAATGAGCAATGGTATAGCCAGGCATAATCTGGATGATAACCATACAACTATTATTCCCAATAAATCCTTAATGGGCAATTTGCCATCTAATTCCGGGGATTGTGTTTTTGCTTTGGCCGGAGACGGCCACATCTGGTTTATGATACCTGAATATGGCATCCGTATTATTAACCCGGAAACGCTGCATTGTGAAGATTCTATACCGTATGGAACAAAGGGCCTTGCAAGAGGCGATTATACTGACATTAACGGAGCAGAAAAACCATACATGCTGCTACGTTCACAAAATGGGGTGGTTGTTTATGATTATTCAAAACAACAATCTTATTTATTCGATCATGATAATGGACTTTCAAGCCCTGATAATGAGTCGTTGCTTTATTGTAATGGTTATATGTTGATAGCCGAACAAGGAAGTTTTGAATACTTTAAATTATCAAACCTTAAAAATTATTCAGTAACATTAAAACCCCGCTTACATACTATTCATGCAGACACTTCATTAGTCTATTTGAATTCGGGCAATGATACAGCTACGGTTGTCAGGTTGCGACATTATCAAAATTCAATAAGTTTTTCATTTTCCGCACAGGAATTTATTTTTCCGGAACGGATTGAATATGCTTATCAATTAACGCCACTTGACAATGACTGGCACTATACCAATTATTTTAACCGGAAGATCACCTTTTCAAAGCTGGCTCCGGGCAAATATGTATTTCGTTTAAAAGCACAAATGCAAGGTGAGAATTGGGATACAAGACCAGTGGAATATACTATTATTATAATCCCGGCCTGGTGGCAAACAAATTTATTTAAAATTTGCAGTGGGCTGTTTATTATTGGGTTGTTTTTTTATTTCAACCGCAAAAGAATTCAGGGTATCCGAAAAAAAGAACAGCAAAAAACTAAACATGAAAAAGAACTTATGGAACTTGAAGCTAAAGCTCTTCGTGCCCAGATGAATCCACATTTTATTTTCAACAGTTTAAATTCAATAAAATCACTAATCAATAAAAATGAATCTGATAAAGCTGCTGGTTATCTCACTATTTTTTCAAAACTCATTCGTACACTTTTCCAGAATTCAGATAAACGGGAAGTAAGTTTATTTGAAGAGCTGGAAACCTGTAAGCTTTATACGCAGCTTGAAAAAATGCGATTCGGTAATAAAGTAGAATTCTTATTTGATGTGAATGAATCAATTGATTTGAAAGACATAAAAGTGCCGGCATTAATTTTACAACCATTTATTGAAAATGCAATCTGGCATGGCTTGGTGCCAAAAGAAAGCGGAGGTAAAGTAACCGTTTCTGTAAAAGAAAATAACGGGGCTGTAGAATGTACAATTGATGATGACGGCATTGGTCGGGAATTGTCCAGTCAATACAAAGCACAATATGAATCCACCCATCAGTCAAAAGGAATCGGGTTAACACAATCAAGATTAGAATTGGATAAATTGCTGAATGAACGGGAAGACTCTATTCAGATCATTGATAAGATAAATAAAGTGGGAATACCGGAAGGGACCAAAGTAATTATCATTTTTAAAGAATATGAACAATGATACAGGCATTAATTATTGATGATGAGCAAAACTGCATTGAAAGCCTTGCTTTCGATTTACAGAAATACTGCCCTGATGTGGAAGTGATGGAAACCTGCATTTCTCCCAAGCAGGGTTTGCTGTCAATAAAAAAATATAAACCCGATCTAGTTTTCTTAGATGTTCAGATGCCCTGGATGAATGGCTTTGAAATGCTGGAGATGTTAGATCAAATTAATTTTGCCATCATCTTCACTACCGCTTATGATCAGTTTGCTGCAAAAGCTTTCCGGCTCAGTGCTATTGATTATTTATTAAAACCCGTTGATGCAAATGATTTAAAAGAAGCGGTAAGAAAGGCTTCAGAAAAAATTCAACAAAAAACCGGATCGGCACATATTGATAACCTATTGCACAATATTAAAAAACCCGAAGGCAGTCAGCGCATTGCATTCCCCGGCAGAGAAGGTTTTGAATTTATTGAAGCTGATAGAATCGTTTATGCACTGGCAGAGGGATCCTATACACATGTTTATCTTAATGATAAAAGAAAAATTATCATATCAAAAACATTAAGTGATATTGAAGAAATGCTGCCGGTAGAAAGTTTTCAACGTATTCATAACAGCACATTAGTAAATCTTTCTCACGTTACACATCTTTTTAAAACTGATGGCGGTTATCTTGTTTTGGATAATGGTGAAAAGCTAGCTGTTTCAAAATCAAAGAAGGAGAGTTTGATGGAACGGCTGGGGCTGAAATAAACAGGATTAATCTTTTTTGCTTTATAAATTAATTTTAAAACTAAGTGATGGTATTGCCCGGTACACAAAAACATTATTTTGCAGTTGTGGCAGCCGTTGATTTTTAAAAGACATGCTCATTGCCCTCTTTTTGTTCTTTGAAGAAATTATAAAGAACGGGATACTCGCCAAAGCGGCAGTTCCTCCAATAATCATAGCAGCTTCGCCTCATCCATCCTTATTATCCTCCTGATTCATGTATTTGTTAAGCCCGGCCAACCAGGCTATTGAGCCACCGCCTGCAAGAACAAATGCAATTGTTTTTTGGTTTTTACTTTTTTTCAGCAAATCTTGTTTTGTTTGTTGACAGAAAACTGATGAAGAAAATATCATCAGCGCTAAAACGACAAATAGTTTTTTCATCTTGTTGGTTTAAGTTTATACCAAATTACTATACATTAGAAAAAACTAAAACGGTGTTTGGTAGTTTCCTGCCGGGAATTGGCTATTGGGGAATTACAGTTTTTAAATTAATAAATAACAGTTGATAATACCGGGCAGGTTATCAGCCCGGAAGCTATTACTGCCAAAGCTATGTTTTGATTATGATGTTTGTTTGTAAATTGAATCCGAAATATGCTCCGTATAATTCAAATATTATTTTTTTGTGTAATGATACATCCTGCTGCGGGGCAAATTTTCGATATGATTCCACCAGATGTTTTTAAGGGAGAAAAACAATTAACCTTCCGCCAGGTTTTACCTACAAGAAAAGGAACAGTTTTACTTGCCACCAGTTTTTCTAACCTTGGCGAAATAGATAAAATGCAGATAAATATAAACCAGCCCAGTTATATATATAATAATAAAGGGGAGAGACAAATTTTCAGGCAGGAAAGTATACTGCAAGATTTATATCAATCATTCAGTGGAATAAAATTAATTGCAGAAGGGCCGGGTAAAATCATTTACCTGGTAAGTGACAATAATCATATTGGCGCAGTAAGCTACAGTTATGGAAGGACTGCTATGATACCGCCATTCATTTTCCCGGAAACAAATAATAAATCAACAGACATTAAAAATATCTGGATTGATCCACAGGGTGATTTGTATATAGCAACCAATTTAGATACATTATATACAGTAAAAGATGCAGCAAATATTGTGAATTCCAATTT
>JANLSA010000120.1:0-5006 GCA_031362085.1 Bacteroidota bacterium
TTGGCGGGCTTTACACCAGACAAAACGAAAAAAAACTGGTTGAAATAAATCAGCAATCAGTTAATGTGCAAAAAGATGTTTTTTTACTGAATACAAATACGCAGTTAAAACAACAGCAATCTGAAATAGAAAAGCTTCAGAAACTGATTGCAGCCGATAACGAGATTATAGATTTAAGAATAAAAGTAAAAGATGCTGCTAAAGCGCAATTGGAAAACGGCGTGATAACGGCCAATGACTACCTGCGTGAAGTAAATGCGGAAGACCAGTCGCGACAATCACTGATTACGCACCAGGTACAATTGTTACAGGCACAAATAAATTATCAAACAATTTCAGGAAAACAATAAGGCCTCCCCAAACCCCGCCAAAGGCGGGGCTTAAAAACACTTAATATGAAAAGTTTACATCTATTAATTATCGTCTCAGGTTTAATTCTTATTTCATGCAATGGCAACGGAAATATCTCTGATGCTTCCGGCACATTTGAAGCAGATGAAACTATTGTTTCATCTGAAATGTCAGGTAAAATAATTTCATTCAATGTGGAGGAAGGCGCCCTGCTTTTTAAAGACAGTGTAATAGGAGCAGTGGATGCTACAAATATTTCTTTACAGCAGGACCAGGTAGAAGCCAGCATCCAGGCATTGGGTCAAAAAACATCTGATGCAAATCCGCAGATTCAATTATTGCAAAATCAAATAGCTGTTCAGCAATCGCAACTGGATAATTTACTACATGAAAAAAGCCGGATTGAAAACCTTATAAAAGCAGATGCCGCCACCGGCAAACAATTAGATGATATCAATGCACAAATTGATGTGGTAAAAAAAAGCATGAGTGTGACGCAGCAGCAGATAAATGTTCAGAAAAATAATATCGCAACGCAGAACCGCAGCATACTAAGCGAGGCAGAACCATTAAGAAAAAGAATTGCACAATTAAAAGACCAGCAGCAGCGGGCAAATATCATCAACCCAATTAATGGTACTGTAACAACCAAGTATGCTGAAACAGGTGAAATAACTTCTGCAGGAAAAGCTTTATATAAAATTGCTGATTTGTCCTCATTAAATTTAAGAGCTTATATCACCGGTGTACAATTGCCTTTAATAAAATTAAATCAGACCGTAAAAGTGTTGATTGATGAAGGAGCAAAAAAGTATAAGGAATACAGCGGAACAATTATCTGGATTTCAGATAAGGCAGAGTTTACACCCAAAACAATTCAGACAAAAGAAGAAAGAGCAAACCTGGTGTATGCTATAAAAGTGAAAGTAAAGAATGACGGGTATTTAAAGATTGGTATGTATGGGGAAGTGAAATTGTAACCCCTGTAGTCTGTATGGAGGTGGAGAGAATTGGGTTGATGATATGCCAGCGTATTGAAAGAGTCTTTGTCCCGTAGGGACAAAATATTAGTAGCCCCGGGTTTTAACCCGGGGAATAAAGAAAATTTTTTAATAGAACTCCGTAGGGGTTCAACATTGTAGTTATAATGAATGCAGTCATAGTTGAAAATATTATTAAAACCTATGGTAAGAAAAAAGAAGTCACCGCATTAAATGATATTTCATTTAGTGTGAAGAAGGGGGAATTGTATGGCATTATCGGTCCTGATGGTGCTGGCAAAACTTCGTTGTTCAGAGTTCTTACAACATTATTACTTGCTGATAATGGTAAAGTATCGGTAGATGGGTTTGATGTGGTAAAGGACTATAAACAAATCAGAAAACGGGTGGGATATATGCCCGGTAAGTTTTCATTGTATCCTGATTTATCGGTGGAAGAGAATCTTAATTTTTTTGCCACCATTTTTAATACCAGCATTAAAGAAAATTATGATTTGATAAAAGATATCTATATACAAATAGAACCTTTTAAAAAAAGAAAAGCCGGAAAACTATCCGGTGGTATGAAACAAAAGTTAGCCTTGAGCTGTGCATTGATTCACCGTCCATCTGTTTTATTTCTTGATGAGCCTACTACAGGAGTGGATGCTGTATCCAGGAAAGAATTTTGGGAAATGCTGAAAGGATTAAAGCGGCAGGGTATTACTATTCTTGTTTCCACACCTTATATGGATGAGGCAAGTCTATGTGATGAAGTGGCATTGATACAAAATGGAAAAATTTTATCAGTTAATACGCCGGAGGGAATTGTAAATAGTTTTTCAAAACCATTGTGGGCAGTTAAATCATCAAGGATGCTTCAATTGCAGAATGACTTAAAGGAACAGGATTATGTGGAAGATGTGTATCCATTTGGCGAGTTCCATCATGTGGTGATGAAAAATGAATCGGGGAATGATTCCCTGGAAAATTTTATTCAACAAAGAACCAATGAGAATGCAATTGTGAAAAGTATAAAACCGGATATCGAAGATTGTTTTATTGCATTAATGAAAAATTAGAATGAATAGCGACAAAGTCATAACAGCAGATAATCTCACAAAACGATTCGGCGATTTTGTAGCCGTAGACCATATCAGTTTCGATGTACACAAAGGAGAAATCTTCGGGTTCCTTGGTGCCAATGGTGCTGGCAAAACAACAGCTATGCGGATGTTGTGTGGTTTATCCTTACCCACTTCAGGCCATGCTACAGTTGCGGGTTTTGATGTATATAAAGAAAATGAAAAAATAAAAAAGAGTATAGGATACATGAGCCAGAAATTTTCATTGTATGAAGATTTAACAGTGAAAGAGAATATGGAGTTTTATGGAGGCATCTATCATATGACTGATAAGTTCATCAAAGAAAAAACAGCAACTATTCTTGAGCAATTGCATTTGGAAAAAGAAGCAAATGTGCTGGTGAAATCTTTGCCTTTAGGATGGAAACAAAAACTGGCTTTCTCGGTTGCCATTTTTCATGAGCCGGGTATAGTCTTTTTAGATGAACCGACGGGAGGTGTTGACCCTGTTACCAGGAGAGAATTCTGGAATATGATTTATGAAGCATCTGCAAAGGGTATCACCATATTTGTGACTACACATTATATGGATGAAGCAGAATACTGTAACCGGGTAAGTATTATGGTTGATGGAAGAATAGAAGCATTAGATTCTCCATATGGACTAAAGAAAACCTATGAAGCCAAATCAATGGATGAAGTTTTTTTAAAACTGGCGAGAAAAGCAGTACGGGCAGCAGATTAAGCCCCCATCCCCTAAAGGGGTGAAGGGATGTTAACTTTTAAGTTAGAAAAGAAATTTATTTGAAGATTGGTTTGTAAATATTATTAATAATTAAAATTCTCCGCCGGTTGGCGGAGATAGGGGTATGAAACAATTTTTCGCTTTTGTAAAAAAAGAATTCTTCCACATCTGGCGGGACAAACGAACCATGTTCATCCTGCTGGGTATGCCGGTGGTGCAGATTGTGATTTTTGGTTTTGCATTGACAAACGAGGTAAAGAATTCAAAGATTGCCATACTGGATAATTCAAAAGATGATGCGACTTTTTCTTTATCCGCTCAACTTGATGCAAGTCGTTATTTTGATTTGGAAAAAAATCTTACATCCTACAATCAGGTGGAAGAAGAATTTAAAAAAGGAAAAATAAAATTGGCAATTATATTTCCACAACATTTCAATGATGACCTTAAACATTTCAACAAAGCCCAGGTGCAACTGATTGCAGATGCAGCTGACCCGAACACGGCAAACCAACTGACTAATTATGCAACAGCCATCATTATGGATTTTCAAAACCGTATTACGAACGACAGGAAACTTCCTTACACGATTAATACAGAAATGAAAATGCTGTACAATCCGCAATTAAAAGGTGCTTTCAATTTTGTACCTGGTGTTATGGCCATGGTATTATTATTAGTATGTACCATGATGACCGCTATCACAATCGTGAAAGAAAAAGAGATGGGTACTATGGAAGTGATGCTTGTTTCGCCTATGCGTCCACAATTAGTTGTACTGGCAAAAGCAGTTCCTTATTTGTTACTATCCATCATCAATATTGCTTCTATATTATTATTAAGTGTTTTTGTACTGGAAGTTCCCATCAATGGAAGTTTAGTACTGCTCGTTTTTGAAAGTATTCTTTTTATCCTGGTTTCTTTATCGTTGGGGTTACTTATTTCAGCTGGAGCAGCATCACAACAAACCGCTATGTTTATTTCACTGGTAGCTTTATTCTTACCTACTATTATGCTCAGTGGTTTTATGTTCCCGGTGGAGAATATGCCTTTACCATTAAGAATCGTTTCAAATATAGTTCCGGCAAAATGGTATTACAGTATAGTAAAATCAGTCATGATAAAAGGGCTGGGATTAAATGCTATCTGGAAAGAAACATTGATACTCGCCGGCATGATGATTTTTCTTTTAACCATGGCGATTAAAAAATTTAAAATCCGTTTGGCATGATGAATATTTTTTTTGTAACCAACTTTTGTTCCTTGATTGAACTTCCGTTGCGACGCTCCGATCATCTTTCTGTTCTCTATTCAGCAATTCAAGGTGCATATCCCCTCCTTGGAGGGGTAGAAGGTTTTACTAATAAGGATAAGCCGAAAGGGGTGGGTCAAAAAACAAGTGAATTGAAACTATAAATAGCACAGTGCATATGAGAACCTTAAAATTTTTATTGCGAAAAGAATTCCGCCAGATATTCAGGGACCCGTCTATTCTGAGGATAATCCTCATCATGCCTGTAATACAACTTCTTATTTTACCATGGGCTGCCGATTATGAAGTTAAAAATATCCAGCTTGCAGTTGTGGATAATGATCATTCAGAATATTCACGCCAGCTTATAAATAAGATTACTTCATCGGGTTATTTTATTTTGACTGACTATACTTCATCATATGAGCATTCATTGGATAAAATTGAAAAAGATAAAGCCGATTTGGTTTTACAGATACCTGCAAATTTTGAAAAAGATTTGGTAAAAGAAGATGAAGCAAAACTTTTTATAGCCATTAATGCAATTAACGGAGTAAAAGCAAACCTGGGAGGTGCTTACCTGCGAACCATCA
>JANLSA010000098.1:0-6015 GCA_031362085.1 Bacteroidota bacterium
GTGTTTATTCATTTCGGGGTGATCCATATACTTATGAATATGTATGCACTGTATATGATCAGTGTTTACCTGGAACCGATGCTTGGTAAAACAAAATTTATTACGGCGTATTTATGTACAGGAATTTTTGCCGGGCTGGTAAGTTTATGGTGGCATAAGGAAGGAACGAATAGCGCAGGGGCATCCGGCGCCATCTTTGGTATGTATGGAGTTTTTCTTGCACTGCTTACCACCAAACTCATTCCGCAGGCAATGAGAAAAGGTTTACTGCAAAGCATTGGAGTGTTTGTTGTTTATAATCTTATTTATGGAATGAAAGGCGGTGTTGATAATTCAGCACATATAGGAGGATTGGTGAGCGGTTTTGTAATAGGCTATTTATACTGGTTTGCTATTACAAAAGAAGAAGCACAATCCGCAGTTGTAAAATTTATAATACCGGGTATTTTATTTATCACATTTGCTTCCGCCTATTATTATCTCACAGATAATAAAATGAGTGATGAATCAAGAATTTCAATATTAACTGAAATGGGGGATTCAAAATTTAAAGACCAGACTTTATTTACAGAAAAATACAACGAGTTTGTAGAATGGCAGGATAAAGCAACTCCCGTACTGTCTGATACCACACTTACTATTCCGGAGTTTAAAAAAATTATTGCAGATATATCTTATCCGGCGTGGAATAAAGCAGACAGTTTATTAAACGAGATGGATAAACTAAATGTATCGCCGAATGCACACAAAAAAGTAAGTATTTTAAAACAATATACTGAACTGCGAAGAACAGAGTTGATGCTGCGGGATAAACTGAATGAGACGAATGATGAAACAGTAATGAAACAACTCAACAGTACAATTCAGGAAATAGACAAACTCATGGCTGAGCTTGTTAAGCTTCAATAAAAATTACCAGGCAGATTTTATTTTATAAACTAAACAGGAAACCAGGGTTGAATAAATAGTATCGCTGAACACTTCTATACCCGTTTCCTTTTCGCCGGGAAATATTTGTGCGGTAAATACCCGTTCTCCATCATTAACAAAAACCTCGGCGATACTATTATCAAAGAAGATTCGTAACCGGATTTTATTTCCCGCAAATGAATAGGGAATTTCAAACCTGTTTAGCGTTGAAAAATTTTTATTGAAAGATTGATTGGCGGTTTTACTCCTGTCAACGTACAGAACCTTTTTATGGGTATCGTACCCAATTTCAAAAGCATGATCATTGCCCACTGCCAGGCGGACACCCGCAATCGCATTATAGTTGGCTTGTATTACAACTTCCATTTCAAACTGCTGTAAACTCAAAGGCAGGTCAATGGATTTTTTAATGATCCTGCCTTTAGTGGAATAGACCAACTGCCGCAGCGTTTTTATTTTTTCAACTGGTTTTTGAATCAAGATCCATTCACTATTTATTTTTTTTAAACTTAACGATCTGGGAATTGACATAGCTCCTTTCCAGGGTGTGGTTGGAATTTCATTTGCATAGTTCCAGTTATTTAACCATCCAATTGCTATTGGCACATGCGATGCCGGCAATTGCCCGTACGTAATGGCTGCATAATAATCGGGACCATAATCAGGACGGTAAATTTTATCTGTTGGGTTTTCATTTATAAATTTTTCGCCATCAAACTCACCAACAAAATATTGCATGGATGTATTCTGCGATGTTTGCAACAGCCATTTCTTTTTGCCGGGCATACCTGCAATGGGAACCTGCGTTAAATCGGGACACTCCCATACACCGCTTGTATCTCCTGCGGGACCAAAATCACTCAAATGATTCCATTCTTTTAAATTTTTTGAAGAATAAAATTGTACAAAATGTTCTATCGGAAACATTAATGCCATTACCCAATATTTTTTTGGAGCATACCAGAAAATTTTAGGGTCACGAAAATCTTTTTTATGTAAATCAAGTACGGGGTTCTTATCATATTTTGTCCAGGTAATTCCATCATCCAAACTATAGGCTATATGCTGCGATTGATTTACGTTTTCAATATGGCCGGTATAAACAGCAACCAATGGAGTTTGCCCTTTTTTTCCAAAGCCACTTGTATTATTTATGTCAGCAACACAAGTTCCGGAAAAAATCATGATACCATTTTCTTCCGGTATGGCTATGGGTAAATGTTTCCAATGAATAAGGTCTTTGCTAGCGGCATGTCCCCAGGTCATATGCCCCCATATATTATCAAAAGGATTATGCTGGTAAAAAAGATGGTATTGCCCTTTGTAAAAAACAAGACCATTCGGATCGTTGATCCAGTTTTTCTGTGCAGAGAAATGAAACTGTGGCCTGTATTTTTCTTTATATAAATTATCCTGGGCATTGGATACAACAGAGGCTACGAGTAAAACAAGAAGAAAGTTTTTTTTCATATAAATTGTTTAGTTACGAATAAACACGAAAGGAGAAAAAATTTGCAATCTTCAATCTAAAATCTGCAATTGTTTTACCGCTCTTTCCAAGTCTTCCGGTGTGTCTATTTCAACACCCATATAATCTGTAATTACCATTTTTATTTGAATACCATTTTCAAGATAGCGGAGACATTCAATTTTTTCTGTTGCTTCCAACGGAGTTATTGGCCACCCGGAAAAATTTAATAAAGCTTGTTTACGAAAAGCATACACGCCAATATGTTCATAGTAAGTAGTGGAAATATTTTTATCTCTTGGAAAGGGAATCACACTGCGGGAAAAGAAAAGAGAATTTCTATTTTTATCAACAGCAACTTTTACATAATTGGGGTCATTAATTAATTTTTCATCTTTTAATACCTGCATCAGCGAAGCCACCTGTATTTTTTCTCCATCTTTCCCTTCAAAGACTTTTAATAATTTTTCAAGTGGTTCTTTTTTTACAAAAGGCTCATCGCCCTGAACATTTACTACAATATCAATATCCATTTCAGCAACAGCCTCTGCAATCCGGTCACTTCCGCTTTCATGTTCTTTTTTACTCATCACCGCTTTGCCGCCTTGAGAAACAATTTCTTTAAAAATAATTTCACTATCTGTTACCACCATCACTTCACTAAACAAACCCGTTGCAACCGTATTATCATACGTATGGCGGATAACCGTTTTATTGCCGAGCATTTGCATCAGCTTTCCCGGAAACCGTGTGGCAGCATACCTGGCAGGGATGGCAGCTATTATTTTCATTATTACTTTTTATTTTTTTGATTATACACCACCGCCAAAAACAATCATTAATTGTCCACCTACTGTTAAAATAGAAAAATGATAAATAGCCCCGTCTTCATATTCTACCGAAATTTTTTCAATCCAGTTTGCATCATCAGCATCTTTTTCAACTTTTACCATATATTCTCTGTTGTCTTTTTTAAATGTTTTACTTGTACCCGGAAATTCATCTTTATCATTAAACACATTTTTAAACTCAGGAATCAATCTCACTAAAATAAAACCCTGTTGAATAGTAAATCCCGGTAAAAAATAATTATTGTTGTTGGATTCATAAAATTGCTCTTCGTGATATTCTGCCCCATTTTTATAGAGTTGTTTTTTTAAAGTTGAACCAAGAGATTCGGGATCATTAGTGTTACCGTTTTTCTGTATTACCAGAGTACCAGCTGGAGCCGAAAGTTGGGATAAATAATCTTTCATTGTTTTAGTACCGGCTTTGGGCGGTGCTCCTGGTAAAAGATAGGAGTTTACAATATAACCGGTCTTACCATTATAAGTTGTTTTTGCCCATGCGCCTTCCATTCCTTCAGTCGAAATATTTATAATTTCTTCAGGATAGTTAACAGTAAGCTTTGTTCCATAAGGAATTTTTACAAGCACAGCCGCTTTAGCGTCTGGCTTATCACGCATACTTAATCCACTTTTTGCAGCCACATATCCAATGGTAAGTGCGTTTTGAGTAAAAGAAGTTGTTGTAATCAATGTTAGAACAAAAAGAAAACACTTCTTCATAAAAAAAAATTTTTTTGTAAATGAAAGCAGCAAAAGTTTACTCACCCAATTTCTGAAATGGTTTTGTAATCAACAGCACAATTTCTTCATCTTTTTCATCCGGATAATCACGGTCAATGCCATATCGGATTTTATCGGGGGTTAATTTATTAAACGTACCAAACAACCGATCCCAAACAGAAAGGATTGCACCGTAGTTACTATCTGTAAAAGGTTGTTTCCAGTGATGGTGCACTTTGTGCATATTGGGTGAAACAAATAGATAGCTCATTGTATTGTCTATCCATTTTGGTAATCGGATATTGGCATGTTCAAACGCAGTAAAAAAAATAAGCACGGTTTGATAAATCATTACTGCATACATGGGTGCGCCACTTACGATGATTCCAATAAAAAAGAAAATGCCGCGTATTACACTTTCGATCGGGTGATGGCGAAGACCCGTTGTAACATCTACATTCGTATCGGCGTGATGCACTACATGAAAACGCCAGAGGATTTTAAATTTATGCTCAGTAATGTGTACCAGCCACCCGCCAAAAAAATCAACAATAAAAATTGTTAGTAAAATAGTAACGAGTGTGCCGGCTCTCAACCAATTTATAAGACCAAAATTATTGGCCACACTCCAGTCACTTATTTTGATTATAATTAATGCAAGAAATGTATGAATAACAAGATGAAAAAAAGTTAATCCAAGGTTTACCATAGCATGACGCAGCCTTGTTTTTCTAAACCTCAGTTGCAATAAAGGAATAGAGCCTTCAATGATCCAGAAAAATAAAAGACCACCAACCAGAAATGCTACCCGCTCGAGAGGCCGGCTTTCAAGTGCTGAAAAATAATGAATGATATTATCCCACATAAAAAAAGTTGAAAATTTATACACCGATGTCCGGCATAAGCGAGCAAAAGTTACGAAGTAAAATTTATAATCTTTGCAGAAGAACGCTAATTGTCTTCGCCGGTGTTTTCTTTTTCAACTGGTTGTTTAAATTCATGATTGCAGGCAAAACAATGATATACTTTTTCTATGGTCATTGCATAGTCGCCAAGAAAAAAAGTTGTAATTGCACTGAGCCAGTTGATAGCTTTACGGGGAGTGCTTACAAAAGAAATATTATTTGATCCGCACAAGGGACATGATAGTTTCAGTCTTTTCTCTTCCCGGTATTGATTTAACAACCCGACCGCTTTTGTAAAATCATTTTCGGCAACCATTAATCGAATTCCACCTGTGGCCTGGTTCCAGATAGGCGTAATGGTAGAGGTGTTTTCGTCTTTTAGCCAGCAAGTAACTTCCTCTTCCTGTAAACGCCCCAAAATAATATTTGCATCTACATAATTATTAAAAGATTCAACCTGTTTAAATTCCATAGATCAAAAATAGAAAAGCGGATCGTAGCGACCCGCTTTTCTATTATTAAATAATTTTTCAGTTATTGTTTTACAAAACGAATTGTTTCTGTTTCATCATCACCCGTTAATCTTAAAGTATAAACACCTGCTGCCAATTTTTTTGCAGGTATGGTTAAAACGGCGCCGGGAGCAACATTTCCAAATCTTGTGTTAGATAAAATTCTACCCGCATCATCTATAACCTGCGCTTGTAAATACGTTAACCTGTTTTCATTCATTTTTATTGTAAGCAGATCACCGGTTACCGGGTTTGGATTTACTGTAATATTTGCAAGCATGTTATCTTTTAATATTACGGATCGTACTGGCGAATAGGTTGATTTGCCATCCAGGTCAACTTGCTTCAAACGGTAATAATATCGTGTATTCTTTTTTACATTATTATCTGTTGAGATATAATTTCGGTCAGTAAACCCATTGCCCAAACTATTTGCAAAACCAATTGACGAAAAATCAGACGCATTGCCAACGCTGCGTTGAATATCAAAGCCACGGCTGTTTTGTTCAAATACAGTTTTCCATCCCAGTTCAATAGAGTTGGTTTTTGCAGTCGCATTGAAATCAAGTAATCCAACCGGTAACGGACCATTTTGAGTAATGGTAAAATTTGCATTACTGATGTCAAAGAAA
>JANLSA010000127.1:0-3827 GCA_031362085.1 Bacteroidota bacterium
AAACAATGCACTCATCATTGGAATGTAAGTAAGGGATAACAATAATGCACCCAAAATTGCAAAACCAACCGTTTCTGCCATGGGACGAAACATTTTTCCTTCCACACCCTGTAAAGAAAGAATAGGTAAATAAACAATCAGGATGATTATTTGACCGAAGGCTGCTGAACTCATCATTTTTTTTGCGCTGCTTTCTACAGCTTCGTCCATCTGTTGCTGAGATAGCTTTCCATTTATTTTCTTTGACGCAAGAAAATAGAGTGAGGCTTCTACAATAATTACAGCGCCGTCTACAATTAATCCAAAATCAATTGCACCCAGGCTCATCAGGTTGGCGCTTACTCCAAACAGGTTCATTAATGACAATGCAAATAATAATGATAAAGGAATGGCAGAAGCCACTATTAAACCGGCACGAAGGTTTCCTAAAAATAAAACCAGGATTAATATCACAATCAACGCTCCTTCAACCAAATTTGTTTCTACTGTATTAATAGCACGGCTAATCAAATCCGTTCGGTCTAAAAATGGTTCTATGATTATATCGTCGGGCAAAGATGTTTTTACCGTTTTTATCCGTTCTTTTACAAGTGTAGCGACAGATGCGCTATTCGCACCTTTCATCATTAATACGATGCCCCCTACTACTTCTTTTTCGCCATTATATGTCATAGCACCATATCGAGGCGGTGAACCAAATTGTACCGTTGCTACATCTCTTATCAATATCGGAATTCCGTTCTGATGTTTAACAACTATGTTTTCAATATCAGCAAATGTTTTTACGAGCCCTACGCCACGTATAAAATATGCGTTGGGTTTTCTGTCTATATATGCACCTCCCGTATTTTCATTATTTCTTTGTAACGCCATAAAAATTTCCGGTATAGTTACATTCATCCCTTTTAACCTGTCGGGGTTTACAGCTACTTCATACTGTTTACTGATACCCCCGAACCCGGTAACTTCTGCTACACCCGGAATACCACTTAACTGACGGGTAACAATCCAATCCTGCATGGTGCGTAAATCCATTGCAGAATATTTTTGTTCGCTTCCTTTTTTTGGATGAATGACATACTGATAAACTTCTCCCAAGCCGGTGGTAACAGGAGCCATTTCGGGTTTACCTGCACCAGCAGGTATTTGCTCCTCGGCTTCTTTCAATTTTTCAGCAATAAGTTGCCTTGCGAAATATACATTTACGTTTTCTTTGAATACAACGGTTATTACACTCAATCCAAACCTGGAAAAAGAACGCATCTCTTCTAATCCTTGAATATTAGATAAAGATTTTTCTACCGGGTAAGTGATAAATTGTTCTACTTCCTGTGCTGCGAGTGTTGGGGCACGGGTGATTACCTGCACCTGGTTATTGGTAACGTCGGGTAATGCATCTACCGGTAGTTTACTGGCACTCCATATTCCCCAGATGATTAATGCAATTGTGAAAACTGCAATAATCAATTTGTTTTTTATACTGAAATGAATGATTCTGCTTAGCATAGTTGAAACTTAGTAATAGTGAATAATTACAATGCACTAACCCGATTTGGGTTAAGCACATACATACGAAGAATAATAAAAGATTAAGCTAATTGCGGAGGCTCCCAGATAGAATGAAAATCGTAGGAAATAAATAACTGAACTACATTTGTATACGTAATATTAACTGGTATAATAACAGGAGGTGTAAATGTAATTGACTCAGTAATATTTGAAGGGCAGATACAACCTTCGCAGTTAAAAAAAGGAGAACAATTTCCGCAGCCATCATTATCACCTGTATTATGATTGGACCTCTGCGTTGATTTTGTTTTATCCTCCGGACAATTATCATAAGAACAACAGGGCATAACGGTAAGTGCCAGTATATAAAGAGATAGTATGCAGGAAATAAATTTCACTGTGGCAAAAATAGAAAACCAATGCTTAAAACCTAAATAAAAGCAGGAAATTATCGCAACAACAGTTCACAAGGCTTCAAGCCTGTATGTTTTTTAAACGCAGTAGAAAAATGAGAAATAGAAGAATAACCGAGCAATGCACTTACTTCCGTTACACTCAATCCTTTTTCATACAATAAATATTTTGCATGCTCCATCCGCTGGCTTTGATAAAAATCAAAGATGGTGGTTCCAAACATTTCCTTGAAACCTTTTTTCAGGTAACATTCATTAATAGCAACTTTGCGGCTTAGTTCCTTAATGGTGATCGGTTCGCCGATATGTTGAATAAGAATTTCTCTTGATTTAATAATTTTTTCCCGGTCAGCTTCATTCGCCAAAAACTTGCAATTGATAACATCTATTTCTTTTTCACCCAGCATACAATCCAAACTATATAGCAACAGCATTTGAGTTTGTGCATTGATGAAAATATTTTCCAGGCTGTCTGAGTACGTATGATTGAGTAACCCTTCCAACACCATTCTTGTTTTGCCACATAGCGGCAAAATTTTACTGAAAGAAGATAGATGTTTAAATGTGAGAATATTTTCTGAAACCGTATCCGTTGTTCGGCGAGGTTTTACAAACTGAGATAATTGTAAAGGTGAAAAACGAAAGCTCACCACATCCACACTATCCGCCTTTTCCACGCAGTTTTTTGATGCACTGAACTGACACATATCACACTCAGTTTCTTTTTTACGGCAATAGACATTTCCACTTACACAAAAACGAAGTTCAAGAAAATTTTCTTTTTTACTTGATTTTTCAAAATGATAAACCAACATACCGGTATCATCAATATTCCATTGAAGATTGCGGTGGTATCTTTTAATAGTGTATTGAACAGATCCTGGAATCTGATTTGTTTTTTCCTGAAGCAAAATCATATCGTTCTGCATCAGATTTTGCTTATACGCCACATTTAATATGTCCTGAGGATTATGCATTGGGGAACAAATTTACAAAACATTCGGGAGAAAACAGATTGATGTATGTTAAGAGTCTGGCCAATAACCTCCAAAGCCAATAAATTAATAGAGTAAACCAGGCTTTAATTAAGAAAGTATAACTAAGTGAGACAGAATGATTAAAAGGTTTATAACAAGCTTATTTCCTATAATAAAAACTTTTAATCAAACTCATACCCGATATCTGTACGATAGAATATACCGTCATAAGAAATTTGTTCAAGTGTCATCAATGATTTTGCAACGGCAAAAGAAATACTATTCCCAAAAGAAGTAACGCATAGTACCCGGCCACCGTTGGTAATTATTTTGCCATCTTTTTCAAATGTGCCCGCATGAAATATAATGCTATCTCCTGCACTTTCAAGTCCGCTTATTTCCAACCCCTTTTTATATTCGCCGGGATAACCACCACTTGCCGCCACTACTGTACATGCACTGCGTTTATCAATTTCCAATTTCACTTCATTTAGTTTTTGATCAGCGGCTGCTTTCAAGATTTCTACCAAATCATTTTTCATACGCGGTATCACTACTTCAGTTTCGGGGTCGCCCAGGCGGCAATTATATTCTATTACATAAGGCTCATCATTCACTTTTATTAATCCGAAAAAGATAAAGCCACGATATTCCAATCCTTCTTTATGCAATCCATTAATAGTTGGTTGAATAATTCGTTCGTCCACTTTTTTCATAAACAGATTATCTGCAAATGGCACGGGGCTGATAGCACCCATACCCCCGGTATTCAATCCGGTATCTCCCTCTCCCACTCTTTTATAATCTTTTGCTTCGGGCAGTGTGATATAATTTTTCCCATCTGTTAATACAAAAACAGAAAGCTCAATACCACTCAAAAATTCTTCAACAACAACCCGCTTACTTGCATCACCAAATTTTGCCCGCT
>JANLSA010000129.1:0-13474 GCA_031362085.1 Bacteroidota bacterium
AATAATCCAGATTTTAAACCTGAAGGAGCAAAAATTGAGAAAAAAATTATGAAGGTGAATAGTTTTGACGGAAAGAGTAAAATAAAATTTGACAATTCCGAATTTATAAAATCGTTTAAAGAAATAAACTATCCTTAACGATAATCCAAATAATGAAAATGTGGTTTACAAAATGATATTCATTACAATATTTCATCACTGAACTTTCCTTCCGCCTAAAATATTGCTTCAATGCCAGTTATTATCACAGAATTAGGCTCCGCCAACAAAAAATATTATTTCCTTTTCTCAAGGCTTGAACTCCTCCACACCCGGCTGCTTCAATTTCCATCCAGTTTTTATTTTTTCTTCATCTACCATCTTCTTTACATCAGCCAGTAATTTTTTTGCATCATATATAATTCCGTCTTTGATTGTATATTTTACTCCACCAACTCGTATTGCTTTATTCTGTTCATTTAATTTAATAGCACCTGTTCCAAATAACACCTGTAAATTTTCCAAGGGGTTAGCATCCACAATTACCATATCTGCCAGCTTGCCGATTTCTATACTTCCTAAATCTTTTTCTGCACCCAATGCCTGTGCCCCATTTAATGTAGCACTGCGAATTACTTCCAATGGATGAAACCCGGCTTCACGTAATAATTCCAATTCCCGTATGTAACCAAAACCATACGTTTGAAAAATATATCCGTTATCACTTCCTGTTGTAACTCTTCCGCCACGATTTTTATATTCATTAATGAAACTCATCCAGAGTCTGTAATTTTCTTTCCATTCTATTTCTTGCTCTGTTCCCCAGTTAAACCAAAACGATCCGTGTGAATGACGGCTGGGTTGATAAAATTTCCAGAGTGATGGTAATGTATAATCTTCATGCCACTCTAATCTTCTTGTTTTATGTAAGTCGCGGCTTGCTTCATAAATATTAAATGTGGGATCTATCGTATAATCCAAACTGATCAATTCATTCATCACCGCATTCCATTTATCACTATAAGGTTTTGCAGCTTGTTTCCATAATTTACCGGCCTCTTCAAAACGATGTTCTTCATTGCTATAATTATAATCCAGGGGATAATCCTGCACAGTCCGATCCGTAAACAATGCTTCGGGCAAACCATACCAATGCTCCATGGATGTCATACCTGCTCTTGCAGAATTTAAAACATTCCATTGCGCAACACTCATCTGTGCATGATGACAGCAACTTCTTAACCCTAATTTTTTGTTTTCCCGAATCGCAGCATCCATAATTTGCGGAGCAGCGCCAAAAAATTTTATTCCATCGGCTCCTTTCTTTGCATTTTCTCTTACCCATTCTATTGCCTGTTCAGGTGTGCTGATGGGTTGTTTAGCGCCTTGCCCAAATGAAGTGTAAGCAAAAATTCGTGGAGCCGTTATTTTCCCTTCATTGCTTTTTTGCTTTTCATCCAGCACCCAATCCAATCCATTGCCACAACTGGGGTCACGTATAGTTGTAATGCCATGAGCAAGCCATAATTTAAAAACATATTCAGCAGGCGTTCCTTGTTCCGTGCCACCTATATGACCATGCATATCTATAAATCCGGGAAGCATATACATGCCATCGCAATTGAGTTCCTTCCCTCCTTCTTTTAATTTAGGTCTGCGGTCATTATTAATCGGCATACCGGCATTACCAACATTTACAATTTGCAAAATCCTGTTTTTCTCCACAACAATATCCATTGGGCCGATGGGCGGAGCTCCGTTACCATTAATAAGTATTACACCCCGAATTATCAATTGCGGCCAAGGCCCATCACCTTCTTTTATTTCAGGTGCTTTTTTTATTTGGGTAAAAATTTTTGTTGTAAATAAAATACAGATGATAATGAAAATTGTTTTTCTCATTGCAATAGTTTGAAAAAGGAAATTACAAATAAAACTGAAAGATGCATTTATTAAATGAAGTTTGCTACTGCCCCTTCCAATCAGGTAAATATTTTTTTACAAACTCAGCAAATGGTGGGTAATTTTTCATACCGTTCAAATCCGGATCGGTTATCAGGCTTTCATAATCTTTAAAGCCTTTATCAACGGCCAATTGTAAATAACGTACAGCTTCAGGCTTCTGATTATTCAATGCATAGCTGCAAGCCAGTTGATAATGTGTATTTGCATTCCGGGGTGTAAGCCTCACTGCTTTTTCAAGAAATACAATTGCGGAATCAAATTTATTTAAAGAATGATACAACAAACCAAGATTTAATGCGGCACTTGGATATGTAGAATCAATCTGAACCGCTCTTCGATAATATAAAAAGGCAGAATCCGGTTTCTCCATTCGCATATAGGATGAACCAATATTGTTTATGGCAGACAATAAATCCGGATCAAGTGTTAATGCCATTTTATAATAAACAATAGCCGAATCAAAAACCCGTAGATCATAATAATAGGCTGCTATATTCAAATAAGCCGTTGCATTCATTTCTGTTCTGCCCGAAATTTGTTTTCGGAAATAATAACCTGCAGAGTCCAGTTGATTCAGTTGTTTGAAGACGGCTGCAAGATTTATATTGGCATATACATTTTCCGGTTCAAGTCCTATAGCTTTTTGTAAATAATATTTAGCCGAATCCACTCTTTTATTTTCTTTTAAGAAAGACAGACCCATATGTACATATGTATTTGCATTGGCAGGATCAAATACAATTGATCTTCTCAAATAAGTTCTTGAAGAATCATAGCGTTTCAAATCAAGAAATGCCAATCCGATTTCATTTAAGGAACCTGTATTCATTTCATTAAACCCACGGCTATCTTTTAAGAAATTGGTTACAGAATCCAGCTGATCCTGTTCTTTAAATACCCGCATCAGGTTATTATATGCGGGCAAATAATCAGGCCGTATCTGCAATGCTCTTCTGAAATAATTTTTTGCTGAATCATATTTCTTATCCTGTTTATACACGACACCCAGGTTATTTAAGATTATCGAATTCGTAGGCTCAAGACTTATCGCTTTTTGAAAATAAGAATAGGTACTGTCCATTAATTTCAATTCACGATACACCATACCCGTATTTACCAGAGAAAATGCAGAGTATGGATTTACAATCAAAGCTTGTGAAAAATAACTAAGTGCAGAATCATATTTTTTTGTTTCAAAGAAAATTCGACCCAAATTATTATACGATTCTTCATACGTTGGATCGGTTGCAATAGCCAGTTTATAATAAACCTGCGCCGAATCATATTCTTTTAGATTTTTATAAAAATTACCGATATAAATATTCACAATCGATTTATCCTGGTAATTAATAAATGCTTTATCAAAATACAAACGTGCCGAATCGTATAGCTTTTTCTCTACAAAGGCACGGCTCATACCATTATAGGCATTTATATATTTTGGATCAAGTGTTATACTTCGTCTGAAATAGAGTACGGCTGAATCATATTTCTTTTTACCAAGATAGAGCCAGCCTATATTATTACTTGCATAAACATTTTCGGGGTCTAACAACAACGCATGACTATAATTTGCAATAGCACTATCTACCCGGTTGATAGTATGAAAATAACTTCCTAAATCTACCCAGGCATCTGAATTACTTGGATCCAATTGAATAGACTTATGATAATACTTAATAGCAGAATCTGGTTTAGCCAAACTTTTATAGGCTATTGCAAGGTTTACATAAGGATACCGCCAGTTGGGTGCTTTTGAAATTGCTTTTGTAGCATAATAAACAGCACTGTCATAACGATGGTTATCATAATGCAGAGATGAAAGAGTATTCAATAAATAAGAAGCGTCTTTTTCCGTAGCATAAGCCTGATAGGCGTATTGAAATGCACGGTTAATATCAACCGTTTTCCGGTCTTTTCCAAAATAACCCCGGGCTTTAAAAAAATACATTCGTCCTTTCAATGAATTCGCATACTGCTTATCATCGGGCTCTAAAAAAGTAATTGCTTTTTCGAGCATCTGACCGATAGTATAAAATTCCTGTTTGGCAATCTTTTCCATCCGGTCATAACTGGTACTCGTTTCTTCTGATTCTTCCGATTCATCCATCTGGCTTCTTACTTTTTGGATAGTTGTTGCATCGCGGCATGATAAATACAAATTAATCTTATCCTGGGCAAAATTTACAAATTCAGCAGCCAGCGTTGATTGCGCATCGGATGTATACGGATCACCGGGATATTTTTTTGCCATTTATTCATAAAAATATTCGGCAGAGTTTGCACCAATCAATTTACTTTCCTTTACGGCTTTATTAAATGCATTATAATTCTGCATCAAGACCGTATCGGAGAAAATATACCGGTATTTATAGCGATACGAAAAAGAGTTGCCTCCCAATTTTCTTGAAGATTCTTTTGTTTGAATCCATTTTCGTAAGTAGGCCGTATCAATTTGAGAAATGGTTTCATCTTTTTCCCCGGGGCAACAGATATAAGGCTCCTGTTTCTTTTTAAATTTAGTTAATGCAAAACTGGGAACATTTTGATCAATATAACTTTTCAGTTCGTACAAAGAAACTTTTTTATCTTTTGTAGAATCTGCCAAACCGGTTAATCCGTTAACCAGAAAATACGTAAACAATCCATGACCGGTTCCAATATTTGCATCTTCAAATGATTCTTGACCGGCACCCGTTGAAAGCATAATAACTTCTCCCGATCGTTTCAACGTAATTGCATTATTTAATGCCACTCGGCCATCTTTACCACCCGGCAGTTCATTACTTCTGCATGCGTCCATTATAAAATATACTTCCACACCCGCTGACGTCATTTCTGAAATACGGCTTTTTAAATTGTACAACTGGATATTTCCACCCGCAACATAATTATTTTTATCACCGGCCGGGTTACACTCATTGGTCAGAAAAAAGAATTCATCTTCATCTATCGCATCACCATGACCCGACAAATAAATATATAAGCGGTCACCTTTTTGCAATTTTTTTGCTTTTAGCCATTTAGTACCCTTGCTCCAAAAATTTGTTGCCAAAGCCATTTCATTCAGTAGAATAAAAATATTATCATCCCCAAGCTTTCCACCAGATGGCGATTTTAAAAAATCACGAAACAATTCGGCATCTTTATCAGCATATTCCAGAGAACGGATAAACTGATATTTTGAAATTCCAACTATCATGGCAAATGATTGTGGCCCTGTAATAGTTGTATCCCTGGGTTTTGGCGGTGCTTGCCCAACTATATAATTGACTTGCAATAAACCAAGTAACAGGCTTAAAATAAATATGGAAACTTTTTTTGCCATAAATTAGCATCCGAATTTACACATTTGTAGCGTAATCAGGATACTCCTTTTGGAGTTATTGTGTTTGAAAAATAATTCTGGTAACGTTTTACTCTTAGATTTGTTTGAATACTTACCAAATGCCAGACGGGATTCTGGGATGTTGAGTTGTTTCAAGATAAAAGTAAAAGATTAAACTATTTTCTGAAAAAGGGGTAACTTAAGTTTAGATGATGATATCTGTGACGATTTTATTAAATTAATTTATTAAATGAAAAGACCCTTCCATAAACATATTGTCCATCATACAAAACGCTATACAAAACATTTGACGAAGTATTTGTATGAACGGGACACCATTTTTGCAACGCTCAGTGTTTTCATTTTCCTGATTTTACTTGGAATGATACCCATCAATTTCTATGTACTGAATCCGATGAAGATGGCGTTGAAAGATTTTGACTTCAATGACATAGCTTATGCCAAGGCGCATAAGGATGATAATATAAAGGGCGATGACCGGATTGTAATAGTCAATTCAGGTATTCTGGATCGTGCCGAAATTGGATTTTTGCTTGAGAAGGTAAATGAGTATAAACCCAAAGTTATTGGACTGGATATTTATTTTGAAGGCGAAAAAGACCCACAAAAAGATTCTATATTAAGAGAAGCCTTTAGGAAGACCAAAAATCTGGTTGCAGTAAGCGTTGCCTATCCTACAGAACATGAATTTAAAATCAAGGAAAATTATTTCGATGATGTGCTACCCAAACGCGGCAATGCGAATTTATTAGGTGAGGAAATTGGCACAATCCGGCAATACACGCCATTTGAAAAGATCGGTAGTCAAAGATATCCACACATTACTTCTGCCATTGTAAAAGAATATAATGATACGGCTTATAAAAAACTGGAGAAAAGACACAAGGAGGTTGAAACGATAAATTATATGCGGACAGTAAATAATGAGGATAAAAAAAAATATCAGGTGCTGGAACCCGAAGATCTTTATAATGACAATGTTGATAGTAATGTACTGAAAGGAAAGATCGTTTTATTAGGGTATATCAATCTTGACCCAAATAATATCGAGGATAAAAAATTCACACCTATGAATCATAAGTTTTATGGAAAACAACATCCCGATATGAATGGAATAATTGTTCAGGCAAATATCATTTCAATGGTGTTAGATGCTAACTATATTAAGAAAATGCCATCATGGGCAGCCTGGGTTTTTGCGCTTTTGATTGGGTGGTTGCACATGTCCCTCTATATCCGTTATTATCTTGAAGACCATATCTGGTTTCACCTTGTTGCCAAATTGACCCAAGTTTTCTCAGTCATATTTTTTGCGTATCTTGGCATGATTATTTACGACAAGTTGAAAATCAGGGTGGATATGAAGTTTACTTTGTATGTAATTGCCCTTGCAGTGGACGTAATTTACTTTTACGAAGCACTTGTAAGCTGGATGCATAAGAAGTTTGGGTATACAACTATATTTGGCCATCATCATGCAGAACACGGACATGAACAGAATCCTCACCATGAAACAACAACCCAGGAACACCATTAAATAAAAATTTAACAACATGAAAAAACTCTTATTCCCACTTGGCATTTCGCTTTTTTGTATTACTGCCCGTTCACAGGAAAATCAATATGTGGTTTACAGTATCAAAGGCAATGTGAATATTGTAGTAAACAACGTTGAATCAAAAGCTAAAATCGGGACAGTCATTACAAATGGCTCAACAATCAAAGTACCCCAGGGTTCTTTTGCCACTCTTATTTGTAATGAAACCCGTGCATTTTCGCTAACCAAACCCGGAAACTATACTACGTCTAGTTTGAAAGACTCCTGCAAAGTTGGGTCCGGTTCATTAAGCTCAAATTATATGAAATATGTGTGGAATGAAATGACAAAACCCAAAGGCAGTCCGGAGAAAAACAGAAAAAACTACATGAGTAATGTGGGAGCAGTAAGCCGCAGTATCAATAATGTCTGGATAGATCCAAAATTGGACACCGTAAATTATGTTTCAGGAACTATCCCTCTTTCCTGGAAAGCTTTTACAGAGGCAGAGGAATTTGAATTTAAACTATTTGATAAAGAAGCGGCAGAAACCCCAGTTCACAGTAAGCTGGTAAAAAAGAAACATGTTGATATCAAAGATTTATTAAATGTAATTAAACCCGGAAAAACATATTATTGGTCTGCCATGGTAAAAGATGAAGATAACGAGGACAGAAAGATGTTGAAATACTGGACAAAAGAAGATTATGCACTTTACTATAATCAATTACAAGCTCCGGTTGGCGCAAGCGAAACAGATGCAGAAAAAAATTTCCGTTTAGCATTTGTTTTAGAAGAAGCACATTTTGTTGGCGAAGCTTTAAATCATTATCTGAAAGCAACACAATTAGCACCTGAAAATATTTTTTACCGCTCAACTTTTATGTCGTTTAAAAAAGATTACGAATTAAAATAAGATTTCCATTAATAGATTTTAGATGCCTCCGTTTCGGGGGCATTTTTTTTATGAAAGGTGAGTTTACTGACCGATGATTTCTTAGTTTTATTGCTGAATAAAATTTAGTTTATGAAAAAAATTATTGCAGGTGTATTGGTTTTAATAGCCTTAACCACTCAGGCACAAATGAAAGCTGATGATGTAAAAACATTCACGTTAAAAAACGGAATGAAATTTTTAGTTGTGGAAGACAACTCCATTCCGAATGCAAATATGTATCTGTTTTATAAAGTGGGTAGCCGGAACGAGTACCAGGGTATAACAGGGCTTTCCCATTTTTTTGAACACATGATGTTTAATGGTGCTAAAAAATATGGTCCAAAATTATTTGATCAGACAATGGAATTAAACGGCGGTGCAAATAACGCATACACCCGGGAAGATGTAACGGTTTATACCAACTGGTTTCCATCATCTGCTACAGAAGTAATTTTTGATTTGGAAGGTGATCGTATTTCAAGTTTAAGCATAGATCCGAAAATGGTGGAAAGCGAAAGAGGTGTTGTACTGAGTGAAAGAAGCACAGGCCTGGAAAATTCACCATGGCAGTTACTTTTTCAAACTGCGGGTGGTGTAGCATTTCTTGAACATCCTTACCATTGGCCGGTAATCGGGTATGAAGATGATATGAAAAACTGGAAACAAGCAGACTTAGAAAGATATTTTAAAATGTATTATGCTCCGAATAATTGTGTAACCGTTATTTCAGGTAATGTGAAATTTGATGAAATAAAAAAATTAGCGGAAAAATATATTGAACCGATTCCTGCACAACCCGAGCCGCCCAAAGTAAATATTGTAGAACCTCCGCAAACAGGTGAAAGAAGAGTCATGATGCAAAAAGATGTTGCTACTCCTTATCTGGGTATTGGCTGGCATGTACCTGGTGCAAAGCATGAAGACTATTATGCACTGACTTTACTCGGCGATATACTTACCAGCGGAAAATCTTCAAGACTTTATTCTGCACTGGTTGATAAAAAACAATTAGCTACACAGATATTCAACAATTTTGGCGAAAGTTTTGATCCCACTTTATTTGGCATTGCTGCTGTAACTGCAAAAAACATAAATGAAAATGATTTGGAAAAAGCGATATATGAAGAATTGGAAAAAATTAAAAAAGACGGAATTACAGAAACGGAATTACAAAAAGTAAAAAATCAGAAATTGATGGAGTTTTATGGCCAGGTGGAAACGATCAATGGTAAGTCAAATAATATCGGCACGTATGAAGTATTCTTTGGCGATTATAAAAAAATGTTTGATGCTCCCGCAGCATTTAATAAAGTAACAGTTGAGGATATAATGAAAGTCACTGTAAAATATTTTACAAAAAATAACCGGACGGTCGGAATATTGAAATCGAATACGGAAGAATAAATTTAAAGTTGAATTCACTATTATTTACTGCAAATAAAAATATCATGAAATATATAAAACAAATTTTTGCAATCGTTATCATTACAGTTAGTTCGATTGTATCCATTTCTGCTCAGGGCTACAAATTACCGCCCTTTGAAAAATTTAAATTAAAGAATGGCCTCACCATTTATTTAATGGAGCAACGGGAGGTGCCGGTTGTTAATGTCTCGGTTATAATACCAGCCGGAGCTATTTATGATGGTGAAAAAGCAGGACTTGCTTCATTAACTGCTACGGCTTTGAAACATGGAACAAAAAATTTTACAAAACTAAAATTAGATGAAGAGTTAGATTTCAACGGAGCTAGTATCGGAAGTTTTGCCACCAAAGAATCGGCCGGGCTATCTGCAAGAATGGCATCAAAAGATAAAAGCAAAATTCTGAATTTGCTGAAAGAAGTTATGCTGGCCCCTACATTCGATGAAGCAGAATTTGAAAAAGAAAAGAAAAGATTGCTGGTAAACCTGGAACAACAAAAAGAAAGCCCCCGCTCTGTAATCGCTTCTTACTTTGATAAATTTATGTATGGTGATCATGTTTATGGAAATATTATACAGGGGAAAATATCAACCGTTACTCCTTTGACAGTTGATGACGTAAAGAAATTTTATTTAGAAAATTATTTGCCGGAAGGTTCGGCTATTTCTATAGCTGGTGATTTTAATAAGTCAGAAATGAAAACATTAATCACCAATTTATTTTCTGAATGGAAGAAAGCAACAAAGCCCCAGGTCAATCTTGCATCAAAGCCTATTAACAATCCAACAAAGCAACAAGTGTTATTGATAAATAAAGATGATGCAAAAGAAACAACCTTTTATATTGGTGCACCGGGCATCAGCCGCAACAACCCGGATTATGTTTCTATTGATGTAGTAAATACATTATTTGGCGGTCGCTTTACTTCAATGTTAAATGATGAATTACGTGTAAATACAGGATTAACTTATGGAGCTGGTAGCCGGTTCTCTGCTTTGAAGAATGGTGGCACATTTGTTATCTCAACTTTTACAGCAGGAAAAACAACAGAGCCTGCTATTGATAAAGCAATTGAAGTTTTAAACAAATTACATTCAACCGGTATTGATGAAAAATCGCTGGCTTCTGCAAAAAACTATGTAAAGGGCCAGTTTCCTCCACGCTATGAAACAGCCGGACAATTAGCCGGGTTAATGACACAAATGTTCTGGTACAACTTTGATGAATCCTTCATCAATAATTTTGAAAAAAATGTAGATGGGTTGACATTGGATAAAGCAAAACAAATAATTGCAAAATATTTTCCAAAAGATAAGCTTCAGTTTGTTTTAGTAGGAAAATCGGCTGATATAAAAAAGATTGCTGAAAAATATGGACCGGTTACCGAAGTGCAGATTAAGGAAGAAGTAAAGAAAGCGTTTTAGAAAAGAGTTATAGGTTTTAAGTAAACTAATAATGTCTCTCATTTTTGAGAGACATTATTAGTTTATATTTAAAGGTAGTCATTATCTTTAGTGAATTCCCATCACCCTCCGCCAAAAGGAGGAGATGTGCAATTATGAAAATACAATTCTGGTGCATCGGAAAAAATAATGACACATATATAAAAATGGGTGTGGAAGAATTTACAAATCGTATTTCAAAATATTATAAGGTGGAGTGGAATCTTATTCCTGTGCCAAAAAACGCCGGTATGTTGAGTGAAATGGATTTAAAAAAGAAAGAAGGAGAAATGATTCTTGGTTTTTTAAATAAAGAAGATTACCTGGTGGCTTTAGATGAAAAAGGAAAACAAGTAAGCAGTGAAGGTTTGGCTGATTTTATTCAGAAACGGGCAAATGAAAGCGTAAAGACCATTGTGTTTTTAATTGGCGGTGCTTTCGGTCTTGATGATTCCGTTTTACGACGAGCAAATTTTAAATGGAGTTTGTCACAATTGGTTTTCCCACATCAGTTGGTCAGGCTTATTTTAGCAGAGCAGGTTTACAGAGCATGTACTATACAACGTAACGAAAAATATCATCATAAATGACAACTTCTTTATGATTCATTTTATTTTCTAAATTTTACCAGAACACCTTCAAAAAATAAATTTTGAATGGTCAGTCGGGCATTCTACATTTATCGCATGGAACTTTCAATCACACTTATCATTATCGGAATTACAACTCTGATTTCGTTTACTGCTTTCAGTAATAAGAAAATGATGGATGAATTAATTTTTTATCCCCCGGCAATTGGCCGCGGACAATGGTATCGTTTTTTCAGTTGCGGATTGATTCATGCAGATATCGGACACCTTATCTTCAATATGTTTGCCCTGTATATTTTTGGCGAAGGCAGTAAAATAGAAACATCGATTGGTACAATTCATACTGGTGTGGAATATAAGTTTATTGAAATTTTTGGAACAAAAGGAAAACTCATATACCTCGGTATGTATATCCTGGCATTGGGTGCTTGTCTTATTCCAACTTACTCAAAAAACAAAGATAATTATCATTATCGCAGTCTCGGTGCATCGGGTGCCGTATCTGCTGTCGTTTTTGCAAGCATTCTCTTTAACCCGTTATTGGGAATGGGATTAATGTTTATCCCGGTTTATATTGCTGGGTTTTTATTTGGTGCCATTTACCTTATTGTATCACATCTTATGGAGAAAAAAGGGAATGGAAATATTAATCACTCCGCACATATATTCGGTGCTGTATTCGGAGTTGGTTTTACCATACTGGCTTGTAAAATATTTTCTGACTATCCGGTTTTACAGGATTTTATTGATACAATTAAAAATATGGATCCTTCACAAATTATCCAGTTTGGGAATTAACCAATGTAATTTTCATTACCGATTTTGTTTTCGTTGTTATTTTAACCCGGTCATCAATTCTGTAACCAACCACCCAAATTATTTTTTTATCGCTTTCTATCACCCAGATTTTTTCTTTAGCCGATTTTGATAGTTTGCTGTCTATTAAAAAACGTGAAATCTTTTTCTTTTTCTTCATTCCCAATGGATAGAAATAATCTCCTTGTTTATATTTTCTCAGAATTAATGGAAACTTTATTCCCGCTTCATCAAAATACATAATTTCATTTTTAAAATCTGAAGGGGGTTTATTTAGCCATTCAAATTTTAAAATCCCTTCTTCAAATCCAATTGATTGATCTGTCTTCCCGATAACAATGATTCCCGACTGTGCAGAATTTACCGGGCTGATAATAAACCAATGACGGTGTTTAATAAAGCGGTAATTAAATGCAGGAGACTCAATATATTTTCCTGAATCGCTATCAGCCAGTTTTATTACCTCGTCAATTTGTTTTTCAGAAAATCCAAAGTCTGAAATAATTTCATAAATCAATGCTCTGTTTTTGAACTCCATCAACTGTTTGATGGGAATATGCCATTCAGCTCCTTTTTCTTTAATCAGTTGCTTCTTTATTTTACTAACAGAAAGTTTATACAGGTTTTCAATTTCTTTAAACCGGTTAATATTATCAACAAGATTTTCATTTACCTGCTGATATACTTTGCTGATTGCCGGAATAATTTCATTTCGGAATAAATTTCTTGTGTATTTGGAGGATTGATTGGAAGAGTCTTCCGCATAATCCAGCTTATTTTCTTTTGCAAATTGCAAAATTTCATTTTTTGTAAATGAAAGCAATGGTCTTTTTATATGTCCGTAAGTAACCTGAATACCGGTAAGCCCATGCAAACCTGTACCTCTGCAAAAATTCATTAGCAGGGTTTCTGCATTATCATCTGCATGATGAGCAGTGAGGAGATGAATCGTGTGTAATTTGTGACGAATCGGAGAGCCGCTGTTTTCACTATTGACTATTGACAATTGACTATTCACTAATTCTTCAAACCATTCATATCTTAATACTCTTGCTGCTTCCTGGATGGATAATTTGTTTTCGCCAGCATAATTTTCTGTGTCAAATTTTTTTATCAGCAGTTCAACCCCATATTTTTTTCCAAGCTTCTTTACAAACTGTTCATCACGTTCACTCTCCTCTCCTCTTAGTTGAAAATTGCAATGAGCTATAGTAAAATCAAATCCTGATTGTTTGCAGAGTTCACACAGTACAACAGAATCCACACCACCACTTACAGCAAGCAGCAGTTTATCTTTTGGTGAAAAAAGATTTTCTTTTTTAATAAACTCAGTAAACCTTTTTGACAAATTCATACTTTCAATATTTCTGCCTTATTTCAATCAATCAAATAATGTTTTCAAATATAATAAAACAGCCCGAAGGGCTTAAACAT
>JANLSA010000133.1:0-5366 GCA_031362085.1 Bacteroidota bacterium
ATTGAAGAATATGGAAAAGGAAAGAACCGGCCTTATGGTAAGAATATTAAAATGGACAGAACCCGTTATTTCGATACTCCGAATCTTTTTTACGGCAGGGGTTTTGTTCAATTAACATGGTATGAAAATTATCTGAAAGCGGGGAAAAAACTGGGACTTGATTTAATAAATAAACCCGAATTGGTTTTGGAAATAAAAAATGCAACGCAAGTTTTATTTTCGGGTATGATGGAAGGATGGTTTACAGGAAGGAAACTTTCCTCCTACTTTAACCCAACTACTGAAGATTGGAAAAATGCAAGAAGAATAATTAACGGAACTGATAAAGCGGATTTGATTGCTTCTTATGCAAAACAGTATTACGCATCTATTAGCTATACTATATAAAAAAAGTCCCGGTCTTATAAAAGCCGGGACTCGTGTATTAAAATGTATTCTTTTAGATTCTAAAGTGTGCAAATGCTTTATTAGCTTCTGCCATACGATGTGTGTCTTCTTTCTTTTTAATAGCAGAACCTTCTCCTTTTGCTGCTGCAACTATTTCACCGGCTAATTTATCTGCCATGCTTCTGCCATTTCTTTCGCGGCTATAGCGAATAAGCCATTTCATGCTTAAAGAAATTTTTCTGTCGGCACGAACCTCAGCAGGAATTTGAAAAGTTGCACCACCGATACGACGGCTACGAACCTCAACTGAAGGAGTAACATTTGCAATGGCTCTTTTCCAAACTTCATAACCATCCTCATTGGTTTGCTTTGTTACTTTCTCCAACGAATCGTAGAAAATTTCAAAGGCTATGCTTTTCTTTCCCTGCCACATCATTGTATTGATAAATCGTGTTACTAATTTATCATTAAACTTTGGGTCTGGAGCCAGAGGTAATTTTTTTGCTTGTGCTTTCCGCATCGTTTATAATTTTTGTTCTTTTTATTTTTTTAATCAAAAAAAATCAGTGATTATTTTTTAGCGCTTTTATCTTTCTTAGTGCCATACTTACTACGGCTTTGCTTACGGTCTTTTACACCCGCTGTATCCAAAGAGCCGCGAACGATATGATAACGAACGCCGGGTAAATCCTTCACACGACCACCACGTATCAAAACGATTGAGTGTTCCTGCAGATTATGACCTTCTCCTGGGATATAGGCTATCACTTCCACTTTATTGGTTAAACGAACTTTGGCTACTTTACGAAGCGCTGAGTTAGGTTTTTTTGGCGTAGTTGTATATACACGGGTGCATACTCCACGACGCTGAGGACAACTATCTAAAGCTCTAGATTTGCTTTTGGCTCTGATTATTTGTCTTCCTTTTCGTACTAATTGTTGAATTGTAGGCATTCTTGACCTTTATTTTAAGGGACGGCAAAGGTATAGGCATGAAGGTGAATAACCAAAAAAGAGGGAAATGAATTTTAAAATACCCGATTTAATATCAAGTTGTTTATCCCCATTTGTGGAAATGAGGAGGATTTTAAGTTAGATGGCTCTTGAATTTCTATTAAAAATTGAGTCAAATTGAGCATCATTATGGTAATATTCAAACTTCCCACATCCAGCCATATTTATCTTCACTCCTTCCCTCTCGTATATCTGTTAATTGTTTTTTTATGGCGAGGGCTATTTCCCAAGTGTTGGGGTCAAATTTCATAGTATAATCTTTGTAACACAGTTCTTTTATTGGCGAAATGGTAGCAGCAGTTCCGGTTCCGAACACTTCCATTTTTTTACCGGCTTTATATGCTTCAATTATCTCGTCAATGCTCAGTTTTCTTTCTTCCACATTTAATCCCATCTCTTTTAAAAGAAAAAGTACACTGTCCCGGGTTACACCATCCAGTATCGTTCCTTCTGCTAAATCGGGGGTAATAGCCGTATTGCCAATAATAAGAAAGACATTCATCATACCACACTCCTGAACATACTTATGTTCAAAAGCATCTGTCCACAACACCTGGTCAAAGCCTTTCTTTTTTGCTTCGGCAGTAGCATGCATTGAAGCGCCATAATTTCCAGCAGCTTTTGCAAACCCTACACCACCCGGTGCTGCCCGAGTGTATTTTTCTTCCACATACAAACGCATAGGCTCAATATGATATGGACCAGTGGGACTAAGAATGATCATGAACTTATAATTTTCGGAAGGCTTTACGCCAATCACTTCATCCGAAGAAAACATAAAAGGACGAATGTATAATGAATGATCTGGTGCTGTGGGTATCCAGTTCTTATCAAGATTAATGAGTTGTTGCATGCCACCTATAAATAATTCAAACGGTACTTCAGGCATTTCCATACGTTGAGCAGAAATATTGAAACGTTCAAAATTTTTCTGTGGTCTGAAAATAAATGCCTCACCCGTTTGATTACGGAAAGCTTTGATACCTTCAAAAATGGCCTGGCCATAATGCAAGGCAGCCAGCGATGGGCTGATGGAAAAATGCTGAAAGGGTTTTATTTGAATATTCGCCCATTCACCGTTTTTATAATCTGCCTCAAGCATATGATCTGTATAATATTTTCCAAAAGGAAGATTCTCGAGTTTTATATCGTTGAGTTTACTTCTGTTCGTTTTTGTAACAGGTATATCTATTGCATCAATCATATTTAGTTTATTTTGCACTGCAAAGAAACGAAAAAAGGATAGAATAGAGGAACATCGTTTTTTATTCAGCTTCGAAAAATTTGAATCGAATTGACAATTTTAAATTTCAAATAAAAATGACTCTGAACGATATTCATTTACCACTAATATCTATTGCAGATTTATATAAAACTGTTTTGATAAAAAATGATCAATCGAATGAAAAAAAAGATGCAGTTGATGGGAAAAAAATAAAAAAGCAAATTGAGCCTGCTGAAATAAAAGAAATCGGTTCAATTCATTTATTAGGGAATAATAAAAAACAGATTGTCGTCATTGTAAATTATAAGGATGCTGTTTACTTGCCGGATGACAGGCTTGCATTCTTAACCAGCATACTTACCGCATGTAAACTTAATCTTGATGATATTGCATTAATAAATTTTTCGGGGTTACCTGAAATGGGTTACAAGGATTTCTTAAAAACAGTTCCTTCAAAATCAGTATTGTTTTTTGGTGTAGAGCCGAAAGTACTTTCGTTACCATTAAATTTTCCAAATTTTCAGGTACAACCTTTTGATGGTATCAATTACCTTACTTCACCCTCGTTGGATGAAATTGAAAAAGATAAATCGAAAAAAGAAAAACTTTGGTTGAGTTTGAAAAAAATATTTAACCTGTAAACTAAAGTTGAAGGAATGAATAAATTGAAAACACTTTTAAAGGAACTTGATAGTAAAATTGAAAGTTCAGATGTAATAAATCTTCACGTGTCAAAATCATCTGCTGGGTGGCATATTGAACATACATTATTAGTAATTAATGTTATTATTGCCGGATTGAAAAATTCAAACCCAGTAGAGTATAAATGGAAATTCAATTTGAGTCGTTTATTCGTATTTACGTTAAATAAAATTCCAAAAGGAAAAGGCAAAGCACCCGACCGGGTTCAACCCAAAAATATTTTTACAACCGAGTCACTTAAGAATCATTTAACACTGACTCTTGATAAACTAAAAGAACTAGACAATTTAAATACAAATCAATATATTGATCATCCCATATTTGGTAACCTGAATTTAAAATCCACAATTAAATTTCTTCATATCCATACCAATCATCATATCGAAATAATTGATGATATTATTAAAACACACAAAAAAGTATAAGTCAATTTCGCAACATTTTTACTGCATTTTATGAAATTAATTTTCGCAACAAATAACAAACATAAAATTGATGAGTTGAAAGAAGTAGTTGGTTCAAAATTTGAATTACTCACACTGCGTGAAGCAGGAATTGACCAGGAAATTCCAGAACCATATGATACGTTGGAAGAAAATGCTTCGGAAAAATCAAAAACAATTTACCAGTTAACAGGTATTAATTGTTTTGCTGATGATACCGGACTTGAAGTTGATGCTTTAAATGGTGAGCCAGGCGTTAATAGTGCAAGATATGCCGGTGATGAACGATCATTTGAAAAGAATACTGAAAAATTGCTGCAAAACCTGGCAGGCGAAACGAACCGCAAAGCAAGGTTCCGATCTGTCATTTCATTAGTATTGGATGGGTATGAATATTTATTTGAAGGAATATGCCCAGGACAAATCGCTGAGCATCCGAGAGGAAAGATGGGTTTTGGATATGACCCCGTGTTTGTGCCAGATGGTGAATCCCGTACATTTGCAGAGATGACATTAAAGGAAAAAAATTTTTTCAATCACCGCAGAATTGCAATGGATAAACTTCTTCATTTTTTGAATACGGAAAAAAAATAAATAAATTGAACCCTCAAAGCAACCCCAATATAGCAGAAGGCGACTTAATAAAAGGATGTCTGGATCAGGATCGCCGGATGCAGGAAGAAATGTATCGCAGGTTTTCTCCAAAAATGTATGGCGTTTGTCTTCGATACGCCAGCAACGCCGACGATGCACAGGATATATTGCAGGAAGGATTTATTAAAATTTTCAGGAAGTTAGACAGTTTTCGAAGCGAAGGATCTTTTGAAGGTTGGGTACGCAGAGTGTTTGTAAATACGGCGATTGAGCATTTTCGCCGCAAGCACTATATGCAGCCGGTAACTGAACGTGAAGAAAATACCATTGCCGGTAAAACGATAACAGCGTTGGATGATATGGGTGAAAAAGATATTTTGAAATTGGTACAGCAATTAAGTCCGGGCTATAGAACCGTTTTTAATTTATATGTAGTAGAAGGATTTGCTCACAAAGAAATTGCAGAAATGCTGAATATTACTGAAGGCACGAGTAAATCGCAGTTATCAAGAGCAAAAGTTATTTTGCAGGAAATGGTAAGACAACACATAGATATCGAAAGATGAGTTTTGAAAAAAAATTATATAATATTGAAGTCGCTCCACCTATAAATGTCTGGAACAATATTTCTATTGAACTCGACGATCTGTTATTGGAGGCAAAACTTAAAACTAAATTATTTGGACTCAATTCAATTCCGCCAGATTCCAATTGGAATATAATTGAAGCAGATTTAAAAGAGTTTGCTGCAACAAAAACGATTGCTGAAAAATTAAATAAAATCAGAGAGACCCCACCGGCTGGCATTTGGAATAGAATTGCGGGACAATTGAATGAGGATTTAGTGAATATAAAAATAGCAAAACATCTTTCAACAATCGAGATGAACCCACCAGAAAAAAGTTGGAATACGATTGTATCTGAGCTTGATTCGACAACTCCCGTTATACCTTTTGTAAAAAAATACAACCGGATTATAAAATTTGCAGCTGCTGCTGTTG
>JANLSA010000210.1:0-2680 GCA_031362085.1 Bacteroidota bacterium
AAATCGAATCATTTTGAAACTCGAAACACGGATAATTATATATCCTATACATTTTACTATCAGCAACTTCAATTGTAACTCCTTCTGCATCTAAACAATATCCATAGTCCAAAATTTTTTTTGAATCAGGCAAAGAGAGTATGCTAAAATTTGAAATACTATTTATAATATCTTCCCAAGATCTTGGCGCTACATCTTTTATGCTTTCCACAATTACTGAACGTTTATTCTTATTATAATCTTCTTTATATGAATATAGTCTTCCACTCCATTTTTTATTTTTATTTATGATTACTAACAGTCGATCTTTATAAGTTTTTCTAGTAGAGTACCATACTCTCAGTTGCAAAGAATCAAATCCGGTTTCAATGGAAGGTAATCCCATTTGGCTTTCCATATCTTTTTTAATCGGATAATAAAACTCGTACTTTCCTGTACTATCTTTTGGTATATCAACTACAAAAGCATCTTTAATTTCTGTCTTATTTATTTGATCCAAATGTCTTTCTTCGTTTCCACATGAAAAAATTAATATAAGAAGAACGATACAAAAGTATTTTCGCATATACATGAACTTTTAATAAAATTAATTCCCGTTGTTCCCGTTGTTAAAGATGTTCCGCAGGGCATCTTAAACCAAAATAAATGTCCTTTTGCAAAAGGGCTTCATAAACATAATCAAAATCGATTTGCATTATCCAAAGTTAATTCTGCAAACGCCAATTTTAATTATTACCAGTAACTCCTTGCCTTGCCGCTGTTGGCCGCCTGACCACAGGTGTTCGGAAGAAATTCAGGGGCTTCTTTTAGATAGTATAGAACTAAGTAATTCAGGATTGCCACCGCACATAACAATTAAGTCTTTGAGGATTATTGTTTCTAATTCCTGTTCAAACTTTTGTTTTACTATTTTAAAACCTTTTAAGTGGTTCGTTTTTTTGTAGGCAATCAACAAGATAGCAGCAATCATTGTTACATATAAAACTACCTTGATTCCATTTTCACTTCTGTTGAGCAGGTGTTTAAAGTTGAGTAATTGTTTAATGAATTTAAAAAACACCTCTATGTCCCATCGTCTTTTATAGATTTCTGTTACCTCCGCAGCACTAAGGTTATGGATGTTTGTTATAAAAACTATTGGCTCATTGTCCGCAATACGTATCGTTTCTATGCGTCTTACAGGATGTTTTGTTCTTTGTTTGTTGCTATTGTATAAGTAGCACCATGTATCATTCACAATTGTTAATGTGGAAGTCTCTAAAGGAAAAACTGAATCATCATTTAATCTTATTGTCGTATGTCTTGCATTAGTGTTGAGCCTTGTAACAAAGTGAATATCCTTTTCGGTAAATTCATCGTAAGTGTTGCGTGCTGTGATGCCTCTGTCAAATACTTTTATGGTTTTACTTTCTATTTCAGCCTGTTTTGCAATGGTTTGCTTTAATGCGACATTTTCACTTGTATATTTTTGTTCATGATAAAAATGTACTATTTCCGGGATGTCGGAAAAGCCAATAGTGAATTTTAATTGTTTGAAGTCTTCCGCATTTCCACCTTGTAACTGATAACCAATTTCAAGTAACCTGGTTGACAATGCTATAATTGTGGAATCAAACCGGATAAGATTTTCTCCATCATTTCCTAAATCTTTTTTGTAAGCATTAATGCAGTTCAAGTATATTTTTTCAAAGAATGCTACATTGATATTTGATAGCCGTTCACTAATGGAACTGAACCTGACCGAACCCTGGTTGTGCTTTTGGTTTAATAGTTTAAAGGCAACTTTTTCATATGCCGATTCCATCGTACGCAGGCTATTATCTTTATGGCTGACAATACAATAAAGCAACAATTTGAAAATAACTTCGCCCTGTAACTTCTTAGCATAATGGTCAACGCGTGTATCCAAGGCAAGTTGAACCAAAAGATCATCAGAAATTAATGAAAGTAACTTTTCTATTTTCATTAATTCAAATAAAAGCAATCATTGAACATGGTAAATGGTTGTGAATATCTTACCAAGCCAAAAAAAGTTATTAACAAAAAGCAGTAATTTTTATACCCACAATAAACCTTGCTATTAGTGAAAATTTCTTCCGAACACCTGTGGTCGCCTGACCAACAGCATTTCCTTCAAACTTCTTAGCCCTTGTTGGCGTACGTTTCCGCCAAGCCATTGTCGTGTGTCGGCATGAACGACAGAAGCATAGCCAATTGAACCCTTATTCCTTTTCCTCAGCGTTTCGCTCAAAGCTTTTGTACCCGGCATTAACGCTTCGGCTTCGCATCAATCTTCGCTGTGGTAAAAGCTGAATAAACTTCAGAACGTACAAGTGAGTCCCGATACGTGTAACTATCGGGATAGATGACACAACAACCGATGCCCAAAGCGATGCGGTTGGCTACAAATCTTTTTTAGCTTTCGTAGAAAATAATTAGACCGTTGGGTACATCATTTTACCCATGGCCCTAATTTGCTGCGGGCCAATGCCGCAACAACCGCCGATAATATCAGCACCCAGATCCATCCATTCTTTTACCATTGATGCACAAGCGAAGGGATCGGCAAGGCCGCTCCATGTTTTGCTTTCTGCATGGTACACGGCCCCGGAATTTGGGTAGACCACTATTTTTTTATCTCCTGATCTTGTTTTGATAGATCGTATTAATTGGGAAATGT
>JANLSA010000224.1:0-1848 GCA_031362085.1 Bacteroidota bacterium
CATGCCAAAATCATTGTTGACTACATCTAAATTCATTTCAATCAAAGCAACTTTGATCAATGCAAGGTGATGAATTGTATGTTCAGTATTATAAACTATCTCGCGGAAATATGTTGTCGTAACAGATGATGATAGAGATCCTTCAATTTCTTCAACCAATATTTTTAGTTGTTTATCAGAACGGGTGATTTGCTTTTCAAGCTGCTCTAAAACAGCAAGTGCAAAACTTCTATTGTTTTCTAAAACCATATTTCTTTGACGGTTTACATAATCAACAGAACCTGTATCATAACCCTTAATGGCACATTGCAGCAGTTCAATGATGTGACGGGTATGCCCGCCAATACTTGCTCTGCCAAGATGAGCGATATGATGCGAGTATTGCTCATCGTTTAATATGGAAAGTAAATTTCCCAAAGAGCGCAGTTGTTGAGTTAATTGATGAAAGATCATATGTGGTATTTATATTTTACAAGAAGAAGCACTTTTTTACTTACGTTAGAACTGTTGTTTGGGATTTTAAATTTTAGTTTAAAAATTGAATTTAATTACGGGTGTTATCACAATGGAACGTGTTAGTTAGCTTTTTAATACCCGGCGAATCGGAAGTAAGAGGTTTCAATATTCCCACTGAACAAAAACCAGCATCGCTGCATCCCTGCCCATTAATTGTTTTAAAGGGCAATAGGTTCAACATGATAATACCAATTATAAAAGACCTCATAAAGTGAATTATTTTTTTGAAATTTTTCGGATTAGATTGATGCCCTCTTTCCTATGCATAACCAATAAAATTAAGCAGCAAAACATTACAACAATGGCAAGCATAAAAAGTTCACCTTTATCACCATTTGATTCAATGCCAACAACACCAAGTTTAGTAAAAAGCACAACCGATTCGGGATGTCCGGTTAATTTGAAATACAACGTTTGCAAAAGTATAGCCGCCGCTATAATTCTAAGCAGCCATGAAATGATATTGGAGATTTTCATTTGTTAAATTATTGTTAATTCTATTATTGAATTATCTTTTGCCAGTATTTATCAGCCTTTGCTTTGAGATTGGTTTCATTTTCATTCCATTTGGTCAAAGTGTTATTCACCCAAATATGATAAAACAAATACAACTTGCCGTTTACGATTTTGAATGTTTCGGCATCTATCTCCACTTTCTCTCCAGAACTGCCCATTGCATATGCACACCCTCCGCCATACTGCGGTTCGTACTTTTTAAAATCTTTTAAAAACAAATCTTTATTTGCTGCCGTTGCAAAATAGTAGGTAACCCCATCGACTATGCCGGCTATGTTTTTATTGCCTTTAACCGCTTTATTTTGATTGAAATAAGCAACAGGATCGTAACCCTGTATAGCGATGCCTTTTTCAAGATTGAATTGTTTTACACGCAATGCCGTTTGCGCATTTGTAACGTTTATTGCAAATGCCAAAGCCATTATGAACAGAACTAATTTTTTCATTTCTTTTTTTCGATTTCTTGAATAGTCGCAGCTATTTTAAAAACCTGACAAGACGTTTGAAAAAAATAGTAGAATTAATGAATAACCTTCACCTTGCCTTGCAAATATTCTTTGCCTTTAGCTTAAAATCTATTGCTTTGTAACCAACTTTTGCTAAAGTTTTGAAATTATTTTTTCTTTCAATACTTTGCTTTCCTTCTTAAAAGTCTTGGTTTCAGCCTTATCTCTGAAATGTTTAACAAGCAATTTATCAATAAGTTTGCTTTGTTTTTGGTATGTTGAGCAGCCATCACAGATAGCAGTATGCATCTGTAATTGCAGTTTTTCTTTTAAGGTAAGAGATACCACTGATTTTTTATCAATCAATTCA
>JANLSA010000239.1:0-1846 GCA_031362085.1 Bacteroidota bacterium
ATAATTGAAAAAGATTGTTATAAAAAATATAATGGAGCCTGGCCTACAAATGCCGGAATGATGAGAGGTTATTCCGCCATGGGAGATTTAAAGAAAGCATTGGAACATGCTAAGTTAGCATTGGGGCAAGTTCCCAATGAAGAAACAAAAAAACTTTTGGAACAAGCGATAAAAAAACTGGAATCAGGAACTGGGTTATAATAATTTTACAAGAAACACTTTTTGGCAAGCACATAATTGCAATGATCAATGTATTCTGTTATAATTTTTTATAACAATCTTTTTCAATTATTGACAACTCAAGTTGAATCTCTTCCAAAGTGAAATAAGTGTACAATGATTGCTATTGTTTTGTCTTTAAAAGTTGTTTCAGTTCAATCAAATTATTAAATAGAGTTATTTTCTGAAAAGAGATTTGTCTTTTTAAGGATAAAAGAATTTTGATATTCTTAATACATTAAGTGCATCTCTAATACCAAAGTAAAATATTAAATAGTCCAAAATGCATCTTCAAAAATATAGGAGAAGGCACAGGTACTCTTTACAGTAGATATATCAATAGTTTTCGTGGCTTCATCAATAAACAGGCTGAGTTCTTCCAGGGTTTTGAACAACCTGTTGGTAAATGCTCTTTTGCATTTTGCCCAAATTTTTTCTGCAGGATTTAGTTCGGGGCTATAGGCTGGCAAGAATACTAAGATGATGTTTGGTGGAATGATCAATGCTTTTGCTTTATGAAAAGCTCCGTTATCCAGTACTACTATTTTAAATTCATCCGGATCTTCTTTTGCAAGCTCCTCTAAGAAAAGTTGAAACGTAACTGTATTGCAATAGGGTAATTCCATCATAAAGCTGTTACCGGTTATGGGTGAAAATGCTCCAAACAGATAAGTGGATTGAAACACTTGTTGAAATGGGCAGATTGGTTTTACCCCCTTAGCAGTAAGGGCTTTGCCATTTTTAGTGAACAATCCAAACCTGCTTTCATCCTGAAAATACAAGTTTACCGTTTTGTAGTTTTCCTTATACCGGTTGTGGATGTCCTGACAGGTTTGACTGAAGTTTTTTTAAAAGTGGAAACCGCTTGGGCATCTTTTTTAACATGACTTTTACGGGCTACTTTAATCTTTGATCCAAAGTGGCGCATGGAATATTTTAAAACGGTGTTGTATTTGAAAGTCTTTTTAAATTCCTGTTCTGCCCAGTCAACCAGCTCAACATATCCCCTCAAACCATTCTTTGGATCTTTTAATTTCATTTCCATTTTCTTATGCTCCTCCGTGGTAAAGCTGGCAGGCCTGCCTTCTCTTTTCTCATAGCTGAAAACGGCTTCAATCCCGCCATGCTCATAAAGGCTACGCCATGTTTGAACACTGTTATGGTTTACGCCAACAATCTCTGCAACGGCTCTTTTGGAAATACCGGTTTGCTCATGTTTTTTAAATTCAATAATTACCCGGATGCGATTACCTATCATGGGTATCGCTGCTTTTTGAAGCTTGCGTAATTGGGTCAGGGTTTCTTTAACTACAATTTGTTTAGGTGATGACATAAATAATGATTTATAATTTAGTCCAAAAGTAAACAAAAAAAACCAATAATCAAATATTGGACTAATTATTTATTCACATTAGTATAACTTTTCCATTCTCTTATAATGATACAAAAAAGCACCGCTAAAAATGCGATGCTTTTTCATTCCTTCACAGGTTCTATTTATGGTGGTTTGCTGAATATGTTTAAATTAACCTGCGGCGGCCATTATGTTTGAAACGGAATGCATCCCGGCGGGTATCGCATTTGGACCGGTGGATTTTTCTGCGTTCAATAGGTGTAACCACTCCGT
>JANLSA010000249.1:0-3412 GCA_031362085.1 Bacteroidota bacterium
GTTGTCCAAATAGGGTTTCCTGTCACCATTCTGGTATAAAAGTATTGCAAATACACCTCCTATAAAAATACCAACTGGTTTGTATTGCCTTAAGCAATGATGTTGAATAATATTTGCATTAACAAGTTGAAGAGAATGGAAATATTGATGAATATTCAAAATTTATAAAACAGGGAAGCCGAAAACTGAATATTGAAGGAGTAGGCACCACTAATCTTATTAAACATGAAAAAACATTTAATGAGTTTTAAATCGTTTGTCGGCAGAAACTTGAAAGTGCCTAACCAATACTGAAATTATGATACTTCTGCCAATGCCAGGTCAGAGATACTCGTTCATTTTGATTATTCGTCAATTCAATAACTGATTTATGAAACCTCAAATTTTTTTTATCGCTATTATTTATTTTCTTACGGTTTCTATTTCTTGTAAAAAAGATGCCAATCCATCTTCAACAACGGATAAGAAACCGAAAGCCAATTTTACTTTTATTGAGAAAAATCAAGGAGCATTGCCAGACACAATAAATTTTTCCTCTACTTCTACGAATGCCACTTCACTAAGTTGGAATTTTGATAATGGCAATATTTCTACTATTAGCAATCCACAGTCTGTATATACAATTGCTGGTACTTATAACATAAAATTAGTTGCAACCAATCAATATGGAAGTGATAGTGTAACAAAGCAAATACCTGTTACTTTGAATAAACCCACACCAAGTTTTAACTTTATTATTCGTAATGCCGGAAGTCTGCCCGATACTGTTGATTTTGTAAGTACGTCTATCAATGCTAGTTCCGTAAAGTGGGCATTCGATGATGGTAACACATCTACAGTTAACAATCCACAAAATATTTTTACTTCTGCCCGGGTATTTAATGTAAAATTAGTGGCTACTAATGCTGCTGGTAGCGATAGTATTACTAAACCAATAAACATTACCCTTAACAGACCTACCGCTAACTTTAATTTTACAGCCACCAATCCCGAAGTCTTACCAGTTACTATAACCTGTACAAATACAAGTACAGGTTCAAATGTTTCATATTTCTGGGCATTTGCAAATGGAAATACTTCCACACTACAAAACCCAACCAACAACTTTATGTCAGGTGGTATTTATAATGTAAAGTTAGTTGCAACTAATGCAGCCGGAAGTGATAGCATGACAAAGCAAATTAGAATTTCACCTTATTCTCAGGCTTACACAAATTTTAATGGTGTTGCTATGAGTTTATTTGCATGGGAAGGGAACAGAGTAATGATATTATCCAGAAATAGTAACTTAAACAGAGCTACAATGTTTAAGTGGGTTAAGGCTATGGATACGACATATGGATACTACAAAAACTGTACAGGAAGGGAGCCGGGAGTTATTCCAAGAACTTATATAAATAACAGAACTACTATTGCCGACGTAGCATCAACTTGTGGAGCAGGTTGTGGTTATTTGGGAGCAACAGGTATTGAGTTACAAAATACATACTTTGATATTATGTATAATGCAATAAATAATAATAATCAATATGACCAGACGGTATTCTATGAATTCGGAAGGAATTTTTGGTTTTATGGAAACCAGCTGGCATACAAAACTAACGATCCGGTAACTACAGGCTATGCCATCTTTATGCGATTTATGGCAATGAATGCGGCACCAGTTAACGGGGCACCATTCGGTTCGCTTTCATACTCACAATTTCAAAATAAGATAATTGAACAAGTGGATTTATACTTAGCTAATTCATCTTTAACCTGGGCGAACACTTTAGGGACAGGGCAAGGTGTGCCGGGTGGCTTTGGTGGTTCAGGTGACTTATTTGCATCGTTTTGTTTTAGGTTAAGACGAGATTATGGGGGTGAAAATTTCATCCAAAACTTGTGGAAGAAAGCCGGACTTAGGCCAACAGCTATAACCACTCAGGATGCTGTAGATAATTTTTTTATTGCAGCCTGTCAAGCTGCAAACAGAAACTTAACCTCTGTTTTTCAAATCTGGAGGTGGCCACTTTCAGCTAATGCAATAAGTATAGCTTCCCAATATCCTTAAAATTGATATCCACTATTGAATATCTCACTTCACATAGGGAAAAAAGGGTAAGATATGGAAGAAATTATTAGTACAATTTTTAAAAAAGAGAGAGTTGAAGTTTCTATTACCAATATTTAATATTTCATCTATAAATTGCTGTAATTATGAAAAAGTCAATTATCTTTTTTGTCTTTCTTGTTCTTGTGATTGGTTGTAAAAAAAGCGGTACTGATAACATTTTACTAAATAATAATTCTATTGATCTAATTACAACAATTGCAACTCCGGGTGAATTGGTGTTTGCCCAGGCTAATTTCAAGCCTGATATTGGAACTTCTACTTCAATAAAAGTTGGTGGTATGTCAACACAGGTCTTTGTGACGGATACTAACCATTTTTTTTTCATAATGCCTATTTTACCGCAAGGAAGTGTTTCTATTGATTTTAATAACATAGGAGTTTCAAAGCAGTCTAGTATTACTGTTGGTTCATATACGCCCATCACAAATTCCAGTGATGCTTTAAATGCTATAAGCATCAAAATGAATCAGATCGTGTTAAATCTAAACGATCATGTTAATAGTCCTATGATAAATCTGGATTCAAGGTATACCGAAATATTAGCTTACCTCAAGCAACATATTGAGACTAAGCTTTCAACATCAACTACTCAGGAGAAAATAAACCTTGCCTATTTTTTGCAAATGAACATCCCCGATCCAACTAAATTAGTATTTGAGCCGGCTGATACTAGTTTTTATTCTCGTGGCGAACTGGCACCGGAAGAGAGGATGAAGTCTGTTATTTCGTCGAAAATGAGAAATGGTATAAAGGTTGCGATATTTTTTTCTGCTACTGTGGTTCTATTAAGTACACCCACTCCACTTAATTTAATACTTGCAGCCGCTTCGCTTTATACTTGTCTTACTTACGTTTCAAAAGTTGTTGCAGATGGTAGGGAATTAAGTCATTTAGATGGTGTGATGATAGATCTTTACAATACTTCTGAGCGAATATTGCCTGATACTTTATTATTGTTTAATGATATTTCCAAGACTATAAAATGTAACGGAAATTATAGAACTCTTATACAATCTGACAAAAATTCAACTTCACTGTTAATTCAACAGTTTTTTAATAGTGAAGACCAATTCGAAAACCTGTATCCAAGGATAGTTGAAACATATAATAGAATTAAAGATCTGCTAACAGGCTCTGCATCCGCCTTACCTGCTTACAATGACCCTATTCAAAATCAATCTACAACCCAACTTTTCCCTTTTATGGGCAGTAAACTTTCGTTGAATAATTTTTCTGACCCCGGTATCCAAGTAACTTATACTCCCAATGATTTGTCATTGAATATCAAAGCAGCGA
>JANLSA010000293.1:0-1711 GCA_031362085.1 Bacteroidota bacterium
GTAAATGCTTTAGCTGATAATGCAAGAACCGGGAAACTCAGAGCTGATGATACAAGTGGCGGAACTTTTACTTTAACCAATGTTGGTACTTTTGGAAGTTTAATGGGTACTCCAATTATTAATCAACCTCAAGTGGCAATAATGGCAGTTGGTGCTATTAAAAAACGTCCGGTTGTGATTGAAACACCGGCAGGTGATAGTATTGCAATAAGACAAATGATGTACCTGAGCATGAGTTATGATCATCGCATTGTAGATGGAAGCCTGGGTGCAACTTTTTTGACTGCAGTGGCTAAGGAACTTGAAAATTTTAACGGGGAGCGGGAATATTAATACTTGATTTTTTAATTTTAAAAGATTTCGTTTATAAGTCCCGTGCAGATGCCGGGACTTATTCATTTATTCAAATCGAATTCTGCATGATTTTTAGTTTGTAAATTTATTCTTTTTAAAAAAATAGTTATGACTATTACTTGGGATGATTTTGAAAAAGTGGATATGCGGGTAGGAACAATAATTGAAGTAAATGATTTTCCCAAAGCAAGAAAGCCGGCATTTCGGTTGAAAATTGATTTTGGTGAAGCCGGGATTAAAAATTCTTCGGCTCAAATAACGAATTATTATACGAAAGAAAGCCTGTTAAACCGAAAAGTAATTGCTGTGGTAAATTTTCCACCAAAACAGATTGCGGATTTTATAAGTGAATGCCTTGTACTGGGTGTATATGATGAAAACAAAAATGTAATTTTATTGGAGCCTGAACGAACAGTTACAAACGGAATGAAAGTTGGTTAAATTAAAATTTTAATGGAACCCGTTTCTACATATTACCACTCTCCTATCGGTATCCTAAAAATATCCGGGACGGATGAATATATTTCTGAGGTTTCTTTTCATGATAAAACGGAAATGCAACGAGGCAGAAAGAAAAACCTGCCGCCACTTATTATACATTGTCTTGAGCAACTGATACAATACTTTAATGGGGAATTGAGAAAATTTGATCTGCCGCTTCATCAGGAAGGCACAAAATTTCAACAGGGAGTTTGGAATTATTTACTTACGATTCCGTATGGTAAAACAATAAGTTATCTTGACCTGGCAAGGTTGACCGGGGATAAAAACGCAACAAGAGCAGTAGCCAATGCGAATGGAAAAAATGATATTGCGATAATAGTACCCTGCCATCGTGTGATTGGTAGTAATCGTGAATTGACAGGATATGCAGGCGGATTATGGAGAAAGAAATGGCTGCTGGAATTGGAAGCAAAACATACGTATGGAATTCAAACCTTGTTTTAAATTTATAAAGCCGAACCATCAAATTGCAGCGGCAATAAATAGTTTGCTTCTTTAATAATAAAAATTTTACCCGACTTTCCGCTTAGTATTAAACGAATAGGGTGGCCCGTGTTTACTTCATATTGCAATAAAGCCTGGCGGCACATTCCACAAGGACTTATAGGCTCATTACTTTTTTTCCCTTTGTTTTTATTTACATAACTTATTGCAATCGTTTTTATTATTTTTTTCCCATATTTACTTGCTACAGCAGCAAGTAATGATCTTTCTGCACAAATGCCAACCGGGAATGAAGCATTTTCCTGATTGCTGCCAGTCATAATTTCTTTGACACCTTCTATTCTTGCAGCAGCACCCACTTTAAAGTTGGAAAAGACTGCAAATGAATTTTCAGTAGCTTTTTTGGCTG
>JANLSA010000332.1:0-1750 GCA_031362085.1 Bacteroidota bacterium
AGCATCACAGGAACTCAAGCAGATGCTTGATGGTTGTGATATTGCAGGATATAACAGTAACCGGTTTGATATACCTCTTCTGATGGAAGAGTTTTTAAGATCTGATGTTGAATTTGAGATGAAAGGCAGAAGACTGGTTGATGTTCAGAATATTTTTCATAAAATGGAGCAGCGTACATTAAGTGCGGCATATAAATTTTATTGCAATAAGACCTTAGAGGGAGCACATGGCGCCGAAGTAGATGCCTCTGCAACACATGAAATACTGGAAGCCCAGGTAATCCGGTATCCAAATCTTGGCAACAGCGTTGACACAATAATTAAAGCAATCGGTGAAGAAGTGATAGTTGACTTTGCCCGTCGCTTCGTAATGGAAAATGGAACCGAAGTTTTTAATTTTGGTAAACACAAAGGTCGTCCGGTAGCTGATATACTAAAATCGGAACCTCAGTATTATGATTGGATGCTGAAAGGCGATTTTCCTCAACACACAAAACTTAAGCTGCGGGAAATTTATACCCGAACCATGCTTAAGAAAAGTTAACGAATTAATTTTCCCATTACAAAAAATTAACAGGATTACTCTACCATTTTCTGTAAATTCGTTGTTCACTTTTTTTATGGTGGAAAAACTTGTTGTCATACCAACTTATAATGAGAAGGAAAATATCAACTCCATCCTGCATGCTGTATTTGGATTAAATCAGCAATTTCATATATTGGTAATTGATGATAGTTCGCCGGATGGTACTGCTGAAATTGTACAAGAACTTATTTCAAAATTTCCGGCTCAATTATTTTTAGAAGTAAGAAAAGGAAAACTTGGATTGGGCACTGCATACATACATGGGTTTAAATGGGCTATCGAAAAAGGATATCAGTTTATTTTTGAAATGGATGCTGATTTTTCGCACAACCCAAATGATTTGCAACATTTATATGCTGCCTGTAAAAATGGTGGCGCTGATCTGGCTGTTGGTTCCCGTTATGTTGTTGGGGGTGGTGTCGTGAACTGGCCCTGGGACCGTATTGCACTTTCAAAGGGTGCTTCCTATTATACGAGAATGATTACCTGGATGCCGGTGAAAGATCCCACAGCGGGTTTTATGTGTTATAAAAAAGAAGTATTGGAAACTATCAATCTTGATAAGATACAGTTTGTTGGTTATGCCTTCCAGATAGAAATGAAGTATGCTGCATGGAAACTTGGATTCAGAATAAAAGAAGTACCTATTCTTTTTCAGGATAGAACGATGGGTAACTCAAAAATGAATAAGAGCATTGTAAAAGAAGGCATACTCGGTGTACTCAAACTCCGCTGGAATAATTTATTTAATAATTACCGTAAACGGGTAAAAAATATTGAGGCATCTTCACCCATTACTCAGAGCTGAATAAATTAAGAATAATTTTTAACAGATTACTGTTTGAGAAATTATTTTTAATCCAAAGTATGTTTACTTATTTCTGAGCCAATCCAAGATTCGTTTGTAATCCATCCAGGCTTTTTAAATTATTTTGTTGTACATATTCAATCAAACCATCGGTACCTTTTTTCTCAGCCCACTCAAAATGAATATCTCTTTCTCCGGCGTAATTAAAAAGTGGTACACCAAACCCACAGGACGTTTGCACCAAATCGATATTAGCTATTATCAGTTGGCGGGTACTTGGAAAAATTTTAAAATGAGGTGAATAAAAATTCCATTCCCTGGTATTTGGTAATACCGCAAATCCTTTTCCATACAAC
>JANLSA010000347.1:0-1790 GCA_031362085.1 Bacteroidota bacterium
ATACAAAGCTTGCAGTGTTGTGCGGATATCATTGAAATCTATTTCCTGTGCATGCAAACTTCTGCCCGATGTCTGAATATGATACTTCAACATCTGACTTCGTTTGTTGGCTTTGTATTTATACTTCATCGCCTTAGCCCAGATTTTTCTTGCCACTCTACCAATAACACTATACTCAGGGTCCATTCCATTGCTAAAGAAAAAAGATAGATTAGGCGCAAATTCATCAATATTCATTCCGCGGCTGAGATAATATTCTAAATAGGTAAATCCATTTGATAAGGTAAATGCCAATTGTGTAATCGGGTTAGCACCTGCTTCTGCAATATGATACCCACTGATACTTACACTGTAAAAATTTCGTACTTTATTTTTTATAAAATACTCCTGTACATCGCCCATCAGTTTCAATGCAAACTCGGTAGAAAAGATACATGTGTTTTGCGCCTGGTCTTCTTTTAGAATATCTGCCTGAACGGTTCCACGTACCTGTTCTAAAGCTGTTTGTTTGCATTGGTCATAAATTTCTTTTGGTAAAACCTCATCACCACTTAATCCCAGCAATTTTAATCCAAGTCCGTTATTTCCTTCTGGCATTACACCAGGCGATGATGTATTATTATAAACGGGGGCGGAACTATTTTTATACTTTTTCTTAAAAGCTTCACTCACCAGTAGCCACTTACCATTTGCCTCAATCCATTTCTCACATTGCTGATCAATTGCTGCATTCATAAAAAAGGCAAGTAACATTGGCGCCGGTCCATTGATGGTCATACTTACCGATGTCTTTGAATCACATAAATCAAAACCACTATATAATTTTTTTGCATCATCAACTGTAGCAATACTTACACCGGCATTTCCAATTTTACCATAAATATCCGGACGGGGATCCGGGTCTTCACCATAAAGCGTTACACTGTCAAATGCAGTGGATAAGCGAATAGCGGGTTGATCAAGACTTACATAATGAAATCTTCTGTTGGTTCTTTCAGGGCCACCTTCACCAGCAAACATTCTTGTCGGGTCTTCGCCTTCTCTTTTTAAAGGGAATACACCGGCCGTAAATGGAAAATGACCCGGCACATTTTCTTGTGCCTGCCATTTTAAAAGATCGCCCCAGTCTTTGTATTTTGGTAAAACAACTTTTGAAATTCTTGTTCCGGATAAACTCCGGGAAAACATTTCCTGTTTTATAACCTTATCCCTCACTTTAAATTCATAGTAATCCTTTTGGTATTCTTTTAATTTTTCATTCCAGTTCTTTATCAGTTTCCTCGAAACCGGTGTAAGCTGTTCTTCATAAAATAATTTCATTTTTTCCATAACCGCCTGTGAATATCCCTGTGACCCCTGAGCAAAAGAAAAATCTTTCATCATTTCAAGTGTACCATCCAGTTTGTACAGTTTCGAAGCAATGGCAGCTTGATCTTTTACTAACTGATCATAGTTCCTGTTGTTCTCACTTATCTCACTTAAATATCTTAAACGGTTGGATGGAATAATGGCTTGGGAAATTTGTGCTGTTTCAGCAAAATGATATTCGCCAAACTTAATACCTGTTTTTGTTTCAATCTTTTGAAGTAACAAAGTGAAAAGCTGATTTACCCCACCATCATTAAACTTACTCGCCATAGTACCCACTATCGGCAACTCATTATCTTTTGCTGTAAATAACTGGTGGTTGCGTTTATATTGTTTTTTTACTTCAGCCAATGCATCCAGTGCACCGGCTTTATCAAATTTGTTTATACAAACCAAATCTGCAAAATCAAGCATATTGATTT
>JANLSA010000399.1:0-5001 GCA_031362085.1 Bacteroidota bacterium
TTTCTCGGAACGATTGGAACCGGGGCTTTATTATTTGTATTACTACTGGGTTACATTATCTGGCAATTTAATCCTTCATTCGATTTAAAAAAGAAATTAGCAGTAGAGGAATCCGTTCCGGAATTTGATATTGCCGACGAACCAATTCTTGAATCAATTCCAGCTTCTTCAAACGGGAATTCATTAAAAAAACAAAATGGCGAAACACCCGAATTGACAATTGTATTTCCGGATAATACGGAAATGAAATTGGTGGAAAAAACTGAAACAAAGAAAGAAGAAATCAAAAGTACACCAGAAATAGTTTTACCAAAACCAGATGAAAAAGCCGTATTACTGGATTTGAATTCTGAAAAAGCTTTTCATCGGGCTGAGGAAGTAACACCTATAAAATCAAAGCAGACAGATAAAAAAAATAAGGATGTGCCGGAACTTGAAATAAAAATTGCAGAACCTTCATCGGACAAAGAAGAATCCGCAATCGATGGTTTACCACCTTATGAACCCACTTTGGATTTGCGTGATTATAAGTATCCAACACTCGATCTTTTGGAAAATCATGGTAGCGAAAAAATAGTACAGGATGCAAATGAGTTGGAGAATAATAAAAATCAGATTATCGCTACTCTGCGCAATTATGATATAGAAATACAGCGGATTAGTGCTACCATTGGACCAACTGTTACTTTATATGAAATTATTCCAGCAGCAGGTGTACGCATTTCAAGGATTAAAAATCTGGAAGATGATATTGCATTAAGCCTGGCAGCATTAGGCATCCGGATTATTGCACCTATACCCGGCAAAGGAACAATTGGTATTGAGGTGCCCAATGCCCGAAAGAGTATTGTGAGTATGAAAACCTTGTTGGCATCAGAAAAATTTCAGCATAATAATTATAGTTTGCCAATTGCTATCGGCAAAAAAATTGATAACGAAAATTATATAGTTGACCTGGCAAGTATGCCACACCTGCTTATGGCGGGTGCTACAGGGCAGGGAAAATCGGTTGGGGTAAATGCAATTCTTGTTTCTTTACTTTATAAAAAACATCCTTCGCAGTTAAAGTTTGTTTTAATCGATCCTAAAAAAGTTGAATTAAGTATTTACCGGATGATAGAAAACCATTTCCTGGCAAAACTTCCCGGGGAAGAAGAATCTATCATTACCGACACGAAAAAAGTGGTGCACACCTTAAATGCGTTATGTATTGAAATGGATAACCGGTACGATTTACTGAAAGAAGCAGGTGCAAGAAACATTAAGGAGTACAATGATAAATTTATTAAGCGAAAACTGAATCCGCTGAAAGGACACCAGTATCTTCCTTTTATTGTTTTGGTGATAGATGAGTTTGCAGATTTGATTATGACGGCTGGCAAAGAAATCGAAATGCCAATTGCCCGACTTGCTCAATTGAGCCGTGCGGTAGGCCTTCATTTAATTATTGCTACACAACGGCCTTCAGTAAATATTATTACAGGTACGATAAAAGCAAACTTCCCGGCTCGTATTGCATTTAAAGTTTCATCTAAAATAGATTCACGAACCATTCTGGATGCAGGAGGTGCTGATCAATTGATTGGAAAAGGGGATATGCTTATATCACATCATGGAGAAGTAACCAGATTGCAATGTGTGTTTGTTGATACCCCGGAAGTAGAAACGATTGTAAATTTTATTGGGAATCAGCGAGGCTATCCACAACCATTCTTATTGCCGGAATATGTAGATGAAAAAGAGTTGGAAGGAAAAGATTTTGACATGGGCGACAAAGACGCCTTGTTTGATGATGCAGCCCGGTTAATTGTACAAAATCAAGTTGGTTCTACTTCGCTTTTACAACGTAGAATGAAATTGGGTTATAACAGAGCCGGACGTTTGATGGATCAATTGGAAGCTTCTGGAATTGTAGGCCCAAATATGGGAAGTAAAGCAAGGGACGTGTTAATAAAAACAGAACTTGATTTGCAACAACATTTATCAGGCCTTGGTTAGCATCTTGTTAAGATAAATTGCCTTGCCAACTACATAAAGCGGTTTACAGTCATTTATACGTAATTCTTATATCTTTGACCGCCACATTTAGGATCACCAAAAATCAGCAGATGAAAAAAATAGGAACTTTTTTACTCGGACTTGTAGTTATCATGCAGTTAAATGCTCAGACTACTAATCAGGATGCGAAAAAAATTCTGGACGGAGTAAGCGCAAAATTCAAATCATTTAAAACTGTGAATGCCTCTTTTACTTATAAAGTAGAGAATGCTGCTGGCAAAGTATTAAGTACAAAAAAAGGAACGGTGTTAATGAAAGGAACGAAATACCGAATAAGTTTTAGTGGGCAGGAAATTTTTTGTGATGGCACTACTATCTGGAATTATGATAAAGCTGCAAATGAAGTTACCATCAGTACACTCGATGCCGCAAGTGGATCAATTACACCTCAAAAATTGTTTACAAATTTTTACGATAAGGATTTTACTTATACCCTGCAGGGCGAAAAAAAGGAAGGAGCAAAAACCTTGCAGACAATTGAAATGACACCAACCGATAAAACGAAACCATTTAATAAAGTAATTGTGATGGTGGATAAAACTTCAAAAACAATTTACAGTACAAAAGTTTTTGAAAAAGGAGGAAGTAAGTATAGTTATACGGTAAATACATTGAAATCAAACACACCATTTGAAGACTCGCAATTCAAATTTAATAAAGCCAAATACCCGGGTGTGGAAGAGGTGGACTTGAGATAATTTAATATTTTCGATTTAAGATTTTATATTGTCCCGCTTATTGCGGGATTTTATTTATCGAATACGATCCAAACTCTTCACTAGTTTTTCATCCTTCCAGATACCACGAACAGAAAGTATTAATAACACGGGAATTGCAAATACAAGGATGGCGGTAAATGAAAGTGTCCCGTTCGAATAATTTTTTATCTGGGTAAAATAGATAACAAGATTAATAAGCGATACAATAACTGAAGTTATGGTAAGCCAGAGTTGTTGCTTTCGGTTTTTATACATAAAGATTGTGGCAACGATTTCAACAATCAGAATTACAGTAAGTACAAGTAAAATAAAATGGGATGAAGCTGTTAATTTCTCCAAAGATGGAAGCTTATCTTTTTCAATTTTATTTCCACTATAAAAAGGGAATTTAAAACTCAGTGTAGCACAAACAGTAGCAAGAAATAGCCAGATAGATTGTATGCGTTGAATCATTATTTTAATATTAGTTGCTTAAAATTACCCCAACTCAGGATACAATGGAAATTGTCCCATAAATTCTTTTACCTCTTTCTTCACAGCTTCAATTATTGTGGCATTGTCCACATTCGTCAGTATTTTATCAATTAAAGAAACTACTGTTTCCATATGAGATTCGTTCATACCTCTTGTAGTTACGGCTGGTACACCTACCCGAATACCCGAAGTAACGAACGGAGATTTATCATCAAAGGGAACAGCATTTTTATTTAAAGTAATATGTGCACTGTCTAATGTTTCCTGTGCTTTTTTGCCGGTTAGATTTTTATTCCGAAGATCAATCAGCATTAAATGATTTTCAGTTCCATTGCTGATCAGATTATAACCCCGGCTAACAAATGCAGTTGCCATTGCTTGTGCATTATTAATTATCTGTTTGCCATAAGCCTTAAAGTCTTCAGAAAGAATTTCGCCAAACGAAATTGCTTTAGCTGCTATTATATGTTCTAATGGTCCTCCTTGTGTTCCTGGAAATACAGCAAGATCCAGGAGTGAACTCATCATCCTTAATTTTCCTTTTGGATCTTTTATACCCCAGGGATTTTCAAAATCATGGCGAAGCATAATAATGCCACCTCTTGGTCCTCTTAAAGTTTTATGCGTAGTGCTTGTTACAATATGGCAATGATCAAACGGGTCGTTTAACAAACCTGCAGCTATCAACCCGGCAGGATGTGCAATATCTGCAAATACTACGGCACCAATTTCATCGGCCACAGCACGAATCCGTTTATAATCCCAATCACGACTATATGCCGATGCCCCGCAGATAATCATTTTTGGTTTTTCGGTACGGGCTATTGTTTCTAATTGTTCATAATCCACAATTCCATCTTTTGTAACTCCGTAATGTAATGCATGATAAGTTTTGCCACTAAAGTTTGCAGGGCTGCCATGTGTTAGATGCCCGCCCATACTTAAGTCAAGACCTAAAAATTTTTCACCCGGTTTCATTACGGCAAGAAATACGGCGCCGTTTGCCTGTGCTCCACTATGAGGCTGCACGTTTGCCCAACTGCAATTAAATATTTTTTTCAAACGTTCGATTGCGATGGTTTCTATTTCATCCACTACTTCACAACCACCATAATATCTTTTGCCGGGGTAGCCTTCTGCATACTTATTTGTTGGTACTGTTCCCATTGCTTGCATTACCTGCAGGGATGTAAAATTTTCTGAAGCGATTAATTCTATTCCATTTCTCTGACGATAAAGTTCCTTACTGATGAGATCGAATATTATTTTGTCTTTTTGCATTTGTTTATTTTATATAGATTTTAGATTTCGTGTTTCAGTATTAAATAGTATGCAGGCTTATTAGTTTTTTTTAAGTTTCAATTCAATTGATCAGAACTTGCTTTTGATTGAAATAAAAACAGTTGAATTATATGAAATAAAGAATCTAATTAGCTTGCTGAATAGTTATATGAACGTACAAGAGTGCGACACAACGAAGATCAATAAAAGTTCTTCAGCCGGGTTCACAATTGCAGGAGGCAAAAATAGGAATGTAACAAATGTGATAAGGGTTCGTGAATAAGTTTTTGTTTGCGCAGAATTCATTACTTTCATGGGCTTTAAAAAATATATGAAGGCGATCATCCCCGTAGCAGGTGCAGGTACCAAACTGCGACCACATACTTACACTCAACCCAAGGCACTTATACCGCTTGCCGGGAAAACAGTGCTTAGTTTTATTGTAGATCAACTGCAACAAGCTGGTATC
>JANLSA010000428.1:0-2420 GCA_031362085.1 Bacteroidota bacterium
AAGACGCTGCAGGCGCATTTCTAATATTGCTTTTGCCTGTATTTCATCTAACCCCCAACCTGCATTAATCAAATTTTCCTTTGCAATATCGGGTGTAGCTGAATTTCTAATTAATCTGATAACTTCATCCAGATGATCGAGTGCTATAAGATACCCCTGTAAAATATGGGCCTTCTTCTCTGCTTCACGCAATTCATATTGTGCACGGCGAATCACTACTTCATGGCGGAAATCGATAAATTCAGCAATCAGTTCTTTTATATTTAATGTACGGGGTCTTCCTTTTACAATAGCCACATTATTGATGCCGTACGATGTTTGTAAATCAGTAAGCTTAAAAATTTGATTGATTACAACATTTGCAATTGCATCCCGTTTCAAATCAATCACCAATCTTGTTCCTTCTTTATTATTCGACTCATTGTTTACATGGGTAATACCTTCAATTATTTTTTCATTTACCAATTCTCCAATGCGGTTTACAAGTGCATCCCGATTTACCTGGTACGGAACTTCGGTAATAATGATTTGTTCTCTGCCACTTGGTTTTGTTTCCACTGTCAATCTTCCCCGAACTACAACCCGACCACGACCAAGATGCATACCTGCCTTCACCCCTTCCATTCCATAAATAATACCACCTGTTGGAAAATCAGGAGCTTTTATAATTTGCATCAGTTCATCTATCGTAATGCTTTTATTATTGATGTAAGCGATACAGCCATCAATTACTTCCGAAAGATTGTGGGGCATCATATTGGTAGCCATGCCCACAGCAATTCCGCTTGAACCGTTTACAAGCAATTGGGGAATTCGGGTAGGAAGTATGGACGGTTCTTTTTCTGAATCGTCAAAGTTGGGTTGAAAGTCAACCGTCTCTTTATCTAAATCTTCCAAAGAATATTCCGCTAATCTTTCCAGCCGGGCTTCTGTATATCGCATTGCGGCCGGACCATCACCATCCTGATTTCCAAAATTACCCTGGTGATCAATCATGGGATAACGCATATTCCATTCCTGAGCCATCCGAACCATTGCATCATACACAGCCGTATCTCCATGCGGATGATACTTACCTAAAACTTCCCCTACAATACGGGCCGATTTTTTAAAAGGCTTATTATACCGGATGCCCAATTCGTTCATCGCATATAAAATGCGGCGATGAACGGGTTTTAATCCATCTCTTACATCGGGTAATGCTCTGCCAACAATGACGGACATTGAATAGTCAATATAAGCCGTCTTCATTTGTTCTTCGATATTCACCGGAATAATCCGGTTATTGTCATTGGTCTGATCCGGAATAAGATTCTCTTCCATTATTATTTTGTTCTTTTTTGAAACCGACTTTTGTAACTCCGATTGAGCTCTTGTTGCGACGCTCCTTTCAGGGTTCTGAGCCTTGATTTTACTTTGAATTCGACCTCGAAAATGAGGCAAGCGAAGATAGATTTTTCGGAGTTGAAAACCTGATAATTTCTATTCGATTTTTAGGTTTTTTATCCACTTGTGTGAACTGGAAATTGTGATGAAAAAGCAACAAAATAAACGACTACAGAATATGTAAAAATGACGTTTAATAGAATTCCAAAAGACGAATGGAGCCCTGTATTTGACGGGGCCACTTCTGCTCAATCTTATGTCAGTTCCCGGCAAAATAAAAATCCGGTTTCAAATTTTATAACATCCCCTTTACATTTTTGGGCATTGTTTTTTCGTTCTTAATCCGAAACAAAAATTTTTTGTTATGGCAACTTATCTTTTGCTCCGAAATAATAAAGAGCATGGACCACTTTCCCTTCAGCATTTAATTCAAATGGGTTTGAAACCATATGATCTTATTTGGGTGCAGGGCAAAAGTGCCGCCTGGCGTTACTCAAGCGAAATACCCGAGTTGAAACCGTATTCACCTATTGTTGAGGAACAACCAACGAACCGGGTTGTTAAAAAACCTGAGGAAATAAAAGTAACTGAAGAAATTATTTTTCCAGAAGAAGTATTAAAGCAGCCTGATTTCGGAAAACTAAAAGAAGAAATTTCTTTTCCAGTTGAGACAACAATAAAAACATCGGTTTCAATGGAAAAAGAGGTAATTCTAATTCCTTCAGAAATACCGAGTCAACCTGAACCATTAATTCAAAATGCAATAAAGAAAAAAGATAATTGGGCAGATATTGTTTTTCCAGATGAAGTCGAAAAGCAACCCGAAGAATTGTCCCAACGCCCGGATTTTGTAGAGCATGAAAAATATTATCCAAAGAAAACAGTTTATGTAACAATGCCACGGCAATTGCATATACAGAAACAAGAGCCCGTTTTTAATATCCACTCCTCCCCTGTATCTAATACGTATGAAGAACCCATTGCAATGGAAACAAAATATTCGCAGCCATTGGATGAAATAAAAGAAATGTATG
>JANLSA010000437.1:0-4040 GCA_031362085.1 Bacteroidota bacterium
GTGTTGACTCTATTATTGAAGCAAGAAAAATTTTGAATTTGAACACACAACATTTCAAAAGGAGTTATGATATTATTCCTGAATATAAAGTTGGTATTCATGCCGGCGATGTAACTGTCGGACAGGTGGGAATTGCAAAAAAAGATTTGGTAATTAGTGGTGATACTATAAACACTGCTGCCCGCATACGCAGTGCATGTACCGAACTGAATCAAAAGTTCCTGGTATCAAAAGAAATGACTGAACTTTTAAATATGGAAGATTGGCAGGCTGTAAGCATGGGTATGGTAGACCTGAAGGGAAAAAACGAAAACATAGAATTATTTGCTTTGAAAATCTGATCAAATATATGGAGCAGAAAGATACAGGTCTGAAAAAAAATCCATGGATATCAATATTCACCATTGAGTTTTTATTTGTTCTGCTGCTTCTATTAGCTCTTTTTGTTTTTATATATGCCGCAAGAATGGTCTTTGTTGTAAAGGGAACAGCGTTTGATGAAAATATTTTTAAAGCCCTGGCCTCTTATACCACACCCGGCAGAACAAAGGTTATGAATTTCATTACATTTTTGGGAAAGCACACTTTGTTGATCCCTCTAAATTTTTTATTGATTATTTTTTTTATTTATAAAAAGCAAAAATGGTTTGCAATACGGATCGCTTCATTAGCCCTTAGCAGCGTAGTACTCAGTTTTTCCCTCAAAGCATATTTTCGCCGCGACCGGCCTTTACTTCCAACGCTTGGTGATGCGGCAGGGTATAGTTTTCCAAGCGGACATGCATTAATAGGAGTAGTTTTTTATGGTTTATTCATTTATATTATCTGGCATGAAGTAAAACAAAAATGGTTACGGATATTTCTTACCCTCTTTTTAATCCTGCTTATTCTCCTTATTAGTTTCAGCAGGGTTTACCTGCGGGTGCATTTTACAAGTGACGTGATTGCAGGTTTGGCCCTTGGCTTTATCTGGCTGGTATTATCGCTTCAGATCATACAAAGAATAGAAAAAAAATATATTGCAAAAAAAGTACGTACAGTGGAAAAACTGGATTAAGGAATATAGGCAAACCTTATAATGGAACCCTTGGAAGTCACTCCCCCTTCGTTGGAAATAAATATATCCCCTGCACTTTTGAATGCGATGCCTTCCGGCTGAGGGAATAATTTTTTTGCAAGCATATAAACAGATTCCACATTACCATTCAGATCGGCAATGACTAACTGATTGCTTGCTGATGAAAGTATAAAAAGTTTATTGAGCTTTGGATGGATAGCAGCTGCAGACGGCTGTAGTTTAGAGGTTTTCCGGGGAGAAAGTTCATCCACTTTTGCAGCATCAATGGTAAAAACAGGCTTGTCAACAAAGCCTGTTGAATCAAGGTAAAAAGCAAAAGCGCTGATCGTTTTTTTATTATCCATGGCGCAATTTTTACAAAGTATGATCAGGGCTTTGCGTGTCGAATCATAATACATCGCTTCAAAATCGTTAGTACCTGATATGCCAATTTTACCAGCTTCTACACCTGTCTTCACACCGGCACTGTCGGTAACTATTTTGGTGATGGTGCCATTGCTGAGTAGCACATAAGGTATCCCGTTTGCAATAGCGATATCCTCATAATCACCCTTGCCGGCAAACTTTATTTCACGGCCTTGTTTTATTTCTTTCGTTTCCTTATCTAAAAAATAAATAACCCCTTTCTCATCATTATGTGAAAGAAATTCATCATTTTGAGAATCCCACGCCAATCCGGAAATTTCACGAATCAGTAAATCGAGCTTATATTCTTTTGGATCCGAAAAATTATAATGTGGTGGCGACTTATATACCAGTTTTTTGGGTTTGCAACTGTTATTTAATACAACAACCAAAAGTCCCAGTAAAAATATCTTTCTAAATAATTTTATTCCCTGCATTCTTCTTATTTTGTATAAATTTAATAAAACATATCTTTATAGCATGACCGAAAATCAATTTCAGGTATTAGCTGCTGCTCAAAACTACGCAACTGATTTATATCAGACTAAAGTAAGCAAAAGCATCCACTTTCACACACTCCAGCATACACAGGAAGTGCTGGCCGCATCGGAACGTTTGGCAGAGTATTATCAATTGGCTGATGAAGATCGTTTTTCTTTATCCATTGCTGCCTGGTTTCATGATACGGGCTATAGCGGTGGCACTGCGAAAGGGCATGAAGAATTAAGTGTGGAACTGGCTTTAAAATTTTTAAATGAACAGCAGATCGGTCAGCCAGTAGTAGATAAAGTAAAAAGATGCATCAATGCTACAAGAATTCCACAAACTCCGAATAGTTTGATAGAACAAATAATTTGCGATGCAGATTTATTTCATCTGGGGACTGAAGATTTTAAAGAAAAAAACAGGCTGTTGCGGGAAGAGTTGAATGATTTTGGCAAATTAGACTTATCAAAAAAAGACTGGCGAAAGTTGAATATCGATTTTCTTGAAAAACATACCTACTTCACATCTTTTGCAAAAGAAAATTTACTGCCGCTAAAAACAGTGTACCTGGAAGAGTTAAAAGAAAAAATGAATGGTGATGACAAGCACAATAAAAAAAATAACAAAGAAGAAGATAAACCCGTGCTTATAAAAAATAAAGACAAAGAAAAGACAAAGGAAAAGTCCAAAGGGCTGACGGATGAAGAAATAAAAAAAGTGGATGAACTAAAAAAGAAAAAAGAAAAAGAATCACAATCAGAAAGGGCAATATCCACTGTATTCAGAATTGTAGCTCAGAGCCAGAACAACCTGAGCCAAATGGCAGACAGTAAATCGAATATTCTGATTTCTGTAAACGCCATCATTCTTTCTATTATGATTGGTAGTATTTTTGAAAAATTAGCAACAGATACTTATCTTCAGATACCGGTTACAATCCTTGTGCTTGTTTGTGTTGTTTCAATGGTATTTGCCATCCTGGCAACTAGACCCAATATTACTTCCGGTAAATTTACCAAAGAAGATATTGCTGCCAAAAGAACCAATTTGCTTTTTTTTGGAAATTTTCATAAAATGGGATTACCCGATTACGACTGGGCAATGACAGAACTGTTGGCTGATAAAAATTATTTGTACAGCAGTATGATCAAGGATACCTATTTTCTGGGAATTGTATTGGCAAAAAAATATAAATACTTGCGGATAGCCTATAATATTTTTATGTTTGGATTGATTGCTGCCATGATCGCTTTTATTATTGCATTTTTAGCGCCAGGTGTAACAGAAGGATATGCCGTGTAACGTGCAAGTACATTTTTTATTTGGGCAAATGTGCAATCAGTTCCACTTCCAGTCTTGCATCATACATAAATAATCTTGCTACCCCCATCCAGGTAGCCGCGGGAAAATCGCCGTTATAAAACACTTTTCGGGAATCGTTAAATTTTTTCATGGCTTCCATATCGGTAGTGTAAAGATTTTCCTTTACAACATTTTGAAATGTAGCACCAAAACTTTTTAATGAGTTTTCCAAAGCCTTGTACACTCTTGTTATTCCTTCGGGAGTTACATCTCTTGCTACCGCACCGGAAATATAAATCACATTGTCTATTTTTACAACCTGTACGTAACCGGCACTTGTATCCTGCTTCTGTACATTATCCCAATGCCATTTTTCTTTTTTAATATCATTTTGTTGCGATGCTGACTGAATGGAAATAAATACAGCGGAAAAAAGGATTATTTTTTTCATACATTAAATTTTATTGAAGTTAACAATTTGCTTGTGGACAAACCGTCAGAGCTTTTTCATGTTTGATATGGCTCTGACAGTTCACTGAATTTCTATTTGAATGATGATTGTAATTCCAAGTCCGCCAACGGCGGAGAGAAATTTCTAAAGGAAATAATTATTTAAGCCTCTTTAATATAAAAGGCTTTTCATGTCCGAAGTCTTTGAAATGTCTCTCCGCCGTTGGCGGACTCTGCAAGACAAGACTCCGACGTAGTAGTGATTATAATAAAATCAATTTGCCCCGCCTAGCATCTCTTTCACTTTCATTATCATTTC
>JANLSA010000461.1:0-18831 GCA_031362085.1 Bacteroidota bacterium
CTTGTAATTTTTTTAAGCATGGGATATTGGTTTTAAAATCTCGGCTAATTTAGAAACTAATTCATTTTTGAAAGAAGTAAAATTGCCCGATTTTAATCCCAATTAATACGGAGAAATACGATTTAAAATTTTTCCCACAAAAAAAACCCGCCCGGCAATAAAGCCAAACGGGAATTAATATTTTTTACAAAACTAACTACCACTTATCTACTTCTTCAGAGGCAGATGGAGTTATTGTATCATCTGCAACAGGAGTTTCTTCTTTAACCGCTACTATTTCTACAGGTGGTTCTGAAACAGCCTCCGTGATGGTTCCATTTTCTGGAGCACCTTCAAATCCCTCTGGGTTATCATGATTGAATGCATCAAAATCAAAGTCAGGCATTAAATCTGTTTTCACATAATCAATTGTCTCACCTAATGCTTTAATAAATTTATTAAAGTCTTCTTTGTAAAGAAAAATTTTATGCCGGTCGTAGCCATTATCATCAAACCGCTTACGGCTTTCTGTAATGGTGAGGTAATAATCTTTGCCACGTGTTTCCCTTACATCAAAAAAATAAGTTCTTCTTTTTCCAGCACGGAGCCGTTTGCTGAATATGCTCTCCATCTTTTTGTCATTGTTCTCGTACGCCACTTTATTAAATTTTATAGTTTAAAAATCAGTTCTTTATATTAAGAAGTTACAAATATATAGATGTTTTTGAAACAGCCAAATCTGATTACAATCAATTGTCGATCTCCATTCCACTCAACTGTCTGTGATAAATAGAAGCGTAATATTTATTTAATAAAATCAGTTCATCATGAGTGCCCTGCTCTGTTATTTGTCCATCGTCTAACACAATTATTTTATCAAAATTAAAATGTGTAAATAACCGATGAGTAATAATAATTACCGTTCTTTCTTTTAAAGAATTGTAAAGATTGCCAACAATTTCTTTTTCTGTTTTTGCATCCACTGCACTCAGACAATCATCAAAAATCACCAATGAAGTATTTTTTATTAAAGCCCGGGCAATAGAAATCCGTTGCTTCTGTCCGCCGCTTAATGTTACCCCCCGCTCGCCGACCATTGTTTTATATTTTTCACTAAACCGTTCTATTTCGCTATGGATCCCTGCATTTTTTGCTGCATCAATAATTTTTTCGTTTGATTCATTTACACCAAAGCCAATATTATTTTCAACCGTTTCACTGAAAAGAAAAACATCCTGCGGTACATAGCCTGTTTGTTCTCTTAAGGAATTAAGATTCCAATCTTTTATATTTTCCCCTTCTATTAATATAGTCCCACTTGTAGCATCATACATTCTTAACAGCAATTGAGCAATCGTAGATTTTCCACTCCCTGTCTTACCAATGATGGCAATTTTTTCACCTTGCCTGACTTTAAGATTAAAATTTTTCAACGCCTGAATGCCTGTATGCGGATAAATAAAATCAACATTTACAAATTCCACATTCCCTTTAATGATTTTTTCTTTTGCTAAATTTTTATTTTGAATTGCAGGTTCGGTTTCCAAAAACTCATTCAATCTTTTTTGTGATGCGGCGGCACGCTGTATCATGCTTGCAGTAAGGCCGATAGCACTTACCGGAAAAGTAAGCATTGTAACATATAAAACAAATTCAACTATAGTACCCAATGTTATTCCATACGCATTATTAATATAATAAATACCCCCCATCATAACGGTTACTAAAATGCTTAAGCCAATTAATAAGGTAATAGAAGGAAAGTAAATAGCCTCCACTTTTGCCAGTCCAATTGCATTTTGCCGGTATTCTTCACTTTTTTTGGTAAAGAAACCGAGCATGGCATTTTCCTGTACAAAAGATTTAATAACACGTATGCCTGAATAGGATTCCTGAGAGTGGGTAGTTAATTCTGAAAGCAGTGACTGGTTTTTTTCACTCCGTTTATTAATAATATTATTTACAAAATAAATAGCTATAGCCAATAAGGGTAATGGTGCAAGTACATACCATGTTAATGCAGCATTGGTCATAAACATAAAATAAACGCTGAGAGAAATAATGGACACAAGATTGACAACATACATAACTGCAGGCCCGGTAAACATTCTTACCCGGCTTACATCTTCTGAAATACGGCTCATCATATCTCCCGTATTATGCGTTTTAAAAAATGCGGTATCTAATTTTTGGTAATGCTGAAACACTTCATTCTTTTGATCGTATTCAATATGCCGGCTCATGACAATAATAGTTTGCCGCATCAGAAAAAGAAAAAAGCCGCGTAGCAAGGCAAGTACAAGAATAGTAATACCACAAAAGGCAACAACATTTCCGGGGTTCATTCCTTCCATCCATTTTACAATTAATTTCCCGGCACCGGTATAGACAGGAGGATTTTGAGGTGGTTTATAACCGGGCAGATGTAATGACTTCTGTACAAAGTCAATCACAAATTTTGTAACCTGGGGAGCTAATACTCCAAAGTAATTGGAAAGGAAAATAAAAATAATGCCGATAAAAAACCGGACACGATACTTCCAGAAATATTTATTTAGGGCTTTTAGTTGCTTCAAACGGCGGTGTTTTTTTTCCGAAGATAGTTTTTTGAAAGTAGAATTTTTGCGCCGGCTATCAATTATTAACTAATTGTTTTTAATCGTTCTGTTTTTTGCAAATATCCGTCTTCCACTCTCCCCGCTTTGCCTTAACTTTGCACCCATATTTCTTTGCTATGAAAAAGATGCATATTATACTCCTTGTTCTTATTGCAGTTTCCATTGCTGTACTGATAAGTTTTCTGAAAGTGGCCTCCTCCTACGATTCCTTTGCCAATGCAAAAGAAAACCCAGGAAAGTTTATGCATGTGATTGCAAAATTGGATAAAACGATTCCACTTGAATATGATCAATTAAAAGACCCGAATTTTTTAGGATTTCATGCGGTTGACTCATCAGGAACGGTTGTAAAAGTTGTTTATCGAAAAGGTAAGCCTGATAATCTTGAAAGCAGCGAACGTTTAGTGTTGGAAGGAAAATATAAAGACGGTCAGTTTGAGTGTAATAATATCATGATGAAATGCCCGTCGAAGTATAAAGAAGACATGAATGCAGCTCAAAAAAACATTCAGTCTACTACAAATAGTAAATAGAAACTATCAACAGTTTGCAATTTGCAATCTTCAACATAAAATAAAAAAATGGATTATATAGGTGAGCATTTAGTGCCGGGAAAACTGGGACATTTTTTTATCTACCTATCGCTTGTATCATCACTTGTTGCCACGCTATCTTATTTTTTATCGGCGCAATCAAAAAATATTGAAACAGCCACCGGCTGGAAAAAACTTGCCCGATTATCATTTATTACCGAAAGCATTTCCGTTTTATCCATTTTCATTATTCTGTTTTACATTATTTACAATCACCTTTTTGAATATAAATATGCATGGCAGCATAGCAGCCTTTCTCTAGAATTCAAATACCTGCTTGCCTGTTTTTGGGAAGGCCAGGAAGGATCTTTTCTTTTATGGAGCACCTGGCATTGTGTGCTGGGTTTGATAATCATAAAAACAGCAAAAAAATGGGAAGCTCCTGTGATGACGATAGTAAGTTTTGCTCAGTTTTGTTTGGCTACGATGATTGCAGGGCTTTATTTATTTGGTAGTAAATGGGGCTCTAACCCATTTGAATTACTTAGAAATTCCGGTGTATTAGATAATGCACCGGCAATGCACCTTGAAATGGATCCATCTAAAGCCTTGCGTCCAGATTATTTAAGTTTTATTAAAGATGGGAATGATTTAAATCCACTGCTTCAAAACTATTGGATGGTGATTCACCCCCCTGTATTATTTCTGGGCTTTGCATCTTCTATTATTCCATTTGCATATGCCATTTCCGGATTACGGAAAAAACAAAATGGTGTTTCTTCTGCTGCAGATTGGATAAAACCAGCTCTTCCCTGGACATTATTTTCCGTTGCATTTCTTGGCACAGGAATAATGATGGGTGCTATGTGGGCTTATGAATCCCTTACATTCGGTGGCTACTGGGCATGGGATCCTGTTGAGAATGCTTCATTAGTTCCGTGGATAGTGATTGTAGCGGGTGTACACACCCTACTTATTTACAAACATACCGGCAGGGCATTACCTGCTACCTATTTATTTTTAATACTCGGGTTTGTTCTGGTCTTGTATTCCACTTTTTTAACACGTAGCGGAATACTTGGCGACACATCGGTTCATTCATTCACCGATCTTGGTATGAATGCACAACTCTACTTACTCCTTTATTTATTTTTATGGGGCACAGCTATCTTAACTGCAAAAAATAAAGATCAAAAAATATATTTTTCTGTTTCAGCAATTATATTACTCTTATTATCGGCATCTATTTCTATACCTGCAATTGCATTCGTATCTGTATTAAGTGGATTGGGTGCATTATGTTATAATATTTTCAGTCAACCCAGTTTGGTAAAAGAAGAAGAAAAGGGATCGTCAAGAGAGTTCTGGATGTTCATAGGTTCATTAGTTTTATTTTTATCCGCATTGGTAATCATTGCCATTACTTCGGTACCCGTGTTCAATAAAGTTTTTAATATTAAAATTGCAATGCCTGAAAAGATTGCTCATTTTCATAATAGCATTCAGATTTTTGTAGCCATTATTATTGCTTCCCTTTCGGCTATTGCACAATATCTGCGTTACAAGCAAACTGGTTTTTCTTTTTTCCGTAAAAAAATACTGATACCATTTATTTTATCTGTAATTGTTGCTTCAATCGTTTTAATGTTTGGTGAAATAAATTATACACAGGAAGGTGTTGGTTTTATGGCTGCCATATGGATTGCAGTTGCACTTAGCATCTTTACTATCATATCCAATTTTAGTTATATCTGGTTAGGAATTAAAGGCGATATAAAAGTTGCTGGTGCATCGGTTGCACATTTTGGATTTGGCCTGGTATTGCTCGGCATTCTTATATCATCATCAAAAAAAGAAGTGCTTTCAAATAATATAAATGGAATACCCGTAGCATTAGGGGAAAACGAAAATCCTTTGGAAAATCTTACGTTGATAAAGGGTTTGCCTACTGCGATGAGCAAATACACGTTGACATATGAAACCGATTCGGTGCATCCAAAAAAACAACAGTGGTATTATAATATTCGTTTTCAAAGTAAAGATGGCAAAGAAAATTTCGTTTTAAAGCCTGATGCATTTATTAACTATAAAGGCAATGAAGGACTGATGGCAAATCCAAGTTCAAAACATTATTTAACGCATGATGTTTTCACTTATATCACATCGTTGCCCAATCCGGAGAAAATGACGGACACAACAAAATTTAAAAATCAATGGATGAAAGAAGGAGATACGGCCTTTTATTCCAATGGTTTTATTATTCTTGAAAAAATCAACTCACGGGATAGCATTCCCCAACCCGGATTTGATCCCACAGATAGTGCTACGGCTGCTACTTTCAAAGTGTATTCAAAATACAACACAACCTATACTACTGATAAAGCTTTACTGATAAATAAACATGGCCAATTAGAATCCTATCCGGATACCGTATTTGCCGAGGGCCTTGTTTTTAAAATAAATCAAGTTGACGGAAACAGGGCTGAAGCTGCAATTAAGGATTCAAACTCCATTTTAAAATACATTACACTTAAAGCCTATAAGTTCCCAATGATTAATTTGCTCTGGGCTGGAGTTTTAATTACTGTTATTGGCACTTTGATGAGTATGATCCGGAGAATTTATCAAAACAAGAGGTCAAGTTTGAAAGCCTAAACGGTTGGAAATATTTTAAATTCAGCTTCAAGAGAAAACCTGTATTTGGATCCCAAAGCCTTTTTAAACTCCTGAACGATAAAACTCTTACAAAAGCAGGCAGCATTCCCAAACATTTAACGGTCTTAATACTGCATTCTATCAGCAAGATTTTCTAACTTTGAAAGACAAGATGCGGTTTTATAATTTTAAAATATTATGCACTCTCATACTGGGATTTATTTTTTCACCTACTCAAAGTTTATTTGCGCAGGAAACAAATGATACCACTATTCTTCCTATTCCATCTTACGCAGAACGTGCAAAAAAATGGGGACCAAATGATACAATCATTACCAATGCAATCTGGTATAAAAATGAAATGTTTCCCTACCAGGAATTAGAAATGGTTTGGGTGAGCAACCTAAGTGACAAAAAATTAAGAAAGTATATTGAAGAATGGACAAGGCTTCGCAATGCGGTTTATGTTACATATCCGTATGCCCGGGTAGCGGGTGTAACAATCAATGAAATAAATACACAGTTAAAAGATGTAACCAGTAAAAGCAAAAGAAAGGAAATTATAAAATCGAGAGAAAAAGAATTGCGTAAACAATTTACCCAGCCGCTCGAAAATCTATCTGTTTACCAGGGAAAAATTTTAATGAAATTGATTAACCGGCAAACCGGCAATGACTGCTATGAAATTTTAAAAGAATTTAAAGGAGGGTTAAATGCACGGCTTTATCAAACAGTCGCTTTTTTCTTTGGCAGTAATCTGAAACAAAACTGGGATATTGCAAAAAAGGATGACCGCCAGATTGAAAATATAGTAAAAGAAATTGATGGTGCCTGGTATAACAATCCTTATAAGCCACTTTCCCGATAAGTTCGTTTGCCCCGGTTGGTAATTTCCAATTTACAATAAGCAAATAACAATTTCCTCTAACTTGCAACAAATTTTTCCGAAATGAAACTTGATATACTTGCTATCGGTGTGCATCCTGATGATGTTGAACTTGGATGCAGCGGCACCATACTGAATGAAATAAAAAATGGAAAAAAAATCGGCATTCTTGATCTTACGCAAGGCGAATTAGGATCGAGAGGAACGATTGAAACAAGATACAATGAGGCTGCCGCTGCTGCAATGATTTTAGGTGTACATCTTCGTGAAAATTTAAAAATGGCGGATGGTTTTTTTAAAAATGACGAGGAACATCAGTTGAAATTAATAATTGCAATTAGAAAATATCAACCGGAAATACTTTTTACCAACGCATTACATGATCGTCATCCGGATCACGGTAGAGCCAGTGAGCTTACTGAAGATGCGGCTTTTTTATCCGGTTTAGTAAAAATAAAAACAACAGACGATGCAGGAAATGATCAACAACCCTGGAGGCCAAAATATGTTTTTCATTATATTCAGGATCGGCATATTGAGCCAGATTTTGTAACCGATATTACAGATGTCTTTGAACAAAGAATGGAATCTATCAAAGCTTATACTACTCAGTTTTATAACCCCGAAAACGAAGATGACGGACCGCAAACTTATATTTCATCACCTGATTTTTCAGAGTCCGTGACTTCACGTGCAAGAATGATGGGGAAAAGAATCGGCGTGAAATATGGTGAAGGATTCAACACTAAAAAAATGATAGGGATAAAAAATATGGACTCATTAATATTGGTTGAAACCTAAGTTTCATATCAAAATCAAACGGCTTAAAGTTGAGAACTCTTTACTCACCATATCATTACCGTTGCTACTGTTTTAAAAAATATAGAAACAAACGATTGCATTAACTGTTAACTTTGAGTATGTTAATAGATTCATTTCTTTACTTCCATCATTAAGAACTACCTTTGCTTCTCAATTAATTAATAGCAAATGTCAGTTCCTAAATTTTCTACTGCAGCACAATCTTTTCATGGTGAGCTAAAAAAAAGAATAAATATATATTTTAAAGAAAAAGGAAAATCGTCTACCGGAAATTCCGGTCTTTTTTTTAAAGCAATTTTTCTGCTTACCGGTTTCATCGGCATCTATATTCACCTTGTTTTTTTTACTCCACCAGCATTTTGGGCTGTGTTAGAATGTTTGCTACTGGGTGGTTTTACCGCAGGCATTGGTTTTAATATTATGCATGATGGTTCACATGGTAGTTTTAGTAAGAATAAAATCTGGAATAAACTAGCCTCCCTTTCTGCAAATTTGATGGGTGCTGATAATTTTATGTGGAAAACAAAACACAATATCATTCACCATACCTATACAAATATTCATGGTGTAGATGATGATATTGAAGCAAGACCATTGCTTCGCCTTTGCAGCGATCAGAAACGCTATAAAATTCATAAATACCAGCATCTTTATTTTTGGGCAGCATACTCCTTACTATACATGTATTGGGTGTTTGTTACAGATTATAAAAAATATTTTACGAAAAAAGTAGGTTCAATGCCTATAACAAAAATGTCAACAGAAGAGCAATTTACATTCTGGGGTTTCAAACTTCTTCATGCATTTCTTTTTGTAGTGTTGCCTATCATACTTTTAGGTTTTACAACATGGATTATTGGTTTTTTAATTTTTGCAATGTTTGCCGGTTTTGTTTTAAGTATTGTTTTTCAATTAGCACATACAGTTGAGCATACTGAGTTCCCAAAAGTAAATGAAGCTACTGGTAAGATGGATGATGAGTGGGCAATACATCAAATAAAGACTACAGCTAATTTTGCAAATAAAAATAAATTAATCAGTTGGTTAGTTGGGGGGTTAAATTTCCAGATAGAACATCATTTGTTTCCAAGAATTTCACATATACATTATCCTGCCATCAGCAAAATCATACGTCAGACCTGTCTGGAATTTGGTATTAACTACGTTGAGTATCCAAAAATGAGATTAGCCGTTGCTTCACATGTTTCCTATTTAAAGCAATTGGGTAAAAGATAACTTAAAACAGATACCAGGTAGTTTTGTTGAATTCGTATTGAGAATATTTTTATTACTATAAAGCACCACGATCCACATCTTTAATAAATTCTATTACCCCGTACATAAATATTTGCTGGTCATCCCACATTGCAAAATGGCTGCCGTTGGGGCAATATAAATATCTTCCCTTTTGAACCATCTCCGATTGTTTCTTCATGTCCTCCGGGTCCATTGTATCATGCTTTGCACCAACCATCAATGTAGGGACTTTTATATTTTTAAGATCATTCCACCGGTCCCAATTTATTAAACGACCTGCAACAGAAAATTCACTGGGCCCTTGCATCATTAAATAAATTGGATAGTTAACATGCTTAAAAGAACGGGCTGCCGGTTCTGGCAATTCTGGTAAGCGGCACAGGTGTTTATTATAATATTCTGTCTGCAGTAACTGAAGATAATTTGGATTATCAAATTGTTTCGTTGCCTCATAATTCATTAATGAATCAACTGCTGATTGACGCATAGTCATTCTGATTTTCTTCCCATACTCGGCATAGCGGGGAATACTTGCCATCATATTACAAACAATCAATCCTTTCATCTTGTCCTGGTATTTCAGTGCATATTCCATACCGAGCATACCGCCCCATGAATTACCAAGTACATAAAAATTGGTTGCATCTGCACCTATCGCTTTTCTTACCTGTTCCACCTCTTCTACAAAACGATCAGTAGTCCATAAACTACTATCGGTAGGTTGATCGCTGTAGTAAGAGCCTAACTGATCATATTCATAAAATTCAAATCCTTCTTTAGGAAAAAAACTTTCAAAACATTCCATATATTCATGCGTCATAGCAGGACCGCCATGTAGCAATAAAATTTTGATACGTGGATTATTTCCAAATCGTTTTGTCCAGATTTTAAAATCCCCAACCGGAGTTTTTATTGGAATCATTTTTATGCCAGCCGATTGCACTCCACTGTCTCCATAATTAAAATAAGAGGCAACTGTCGGGCTTTCACCCGTTCCGGGTTTTATTGAATTTTTGCATGAATTAAGTAAAAGAAGTAGAATAATTATTGAAAATATTTTTCTCATAAATCAATTTTAAGACAAAAAGGTAAAGAATTTATTTAACTTGGAAATCTTAAATCTCTTTTCAATGAAAATTTATTTTACCTCGCTCCTGTTGTCTTTATTTTTTTTGGCACCAGCACAAACAAAACAAGACACAATTCAACTTTTTAAAAACACGGCTTCTTTATTCGATTTGGATTATACCAATGATGAAGCCGACTCAATGATTGGGAACCTGAGAGCAAACCTGCAATTGTATAAAGGAATGCATAAGACTTTTCCAACAAATGATATTCCTTTTCCTTTTGCATTTAATCCAGCACCATTTGGCATGGAAACAAAAAGAAAATCGCAGACCGTATCATTGCCTTACCGGGCAGATATGCAAATGCCAAAAAACAAAAATGATTTAGCTTTTTATTCTATTCCTGAATTAGCTGGTTTAATTAAAACAAAAAAAATAACATCCCTGGAGCTTACAAAATTTTTTATTGCCCGATTGAAAAAATGGGGCGATACACTGGAGTGTGTAATAACCTTGACAGAAGATACTGCTATTGCGCAAGCTCTGCGGGCAGACGAAGAAATAAAAAATGGAAAATACCGTGGCGTATTACATGGGATTCCGTATGGATTAAAAGATTTGTTTTCGGTTAAGGGATATAAAACAACCTGGGGAAGTACACCCTTTAAAGATCAGGTGATAGATGAGGATGCTTATGTATATACCCGGCTTAAGAATTCCGGAGCAGTTCTTTGTGCCAAACTTTCTATGGGTGCACTGGCAAATAATAATAAATGGTTTGGAGGTGAAACAAAAAATCCCTGGAACCTGAAGCAAGGCTCAAGTGGATCATCGGCCGGCTCGGCAGCTGCAACAGCAGCAGGTCTGTTACCTTTTGCTATCGGCACTGAAACATTAGGATCAATCGTATCGCCTTCTACAAGATGTGGCGTAACCGGATTAAGACCAACATTTGGATCCGTTAGTCGCTCAGGTGCAATGGTACTTTGCTGGAGTCTTGATAAAATAGGACCGATTTGCAGAAGTGCAGAAGATGCGGCAATTGTTTTTAATTATATAAAAGGCACTGACGGAAAAGACCCCGGATCAGTAGATAAAAATTTCAATTACACCGGTGTTGCTGATTTTAAAAAATTAAGAGTTGCTTATGCTGAAAATTATTTTATGAGATTAGGGGCTGATGCTCCAGAAAAAAATGTATTGGAAGTCTATAAATCATTAGGTGCAGATCTGAAAGCAATTGAATTTCCGGATTCAACTTTATACCCTGTAAATTTTATCAGTTTAATTCTTGGTGCAGAAAGCGCAGCCGCATTTGATGAACTGACAAGAAGCAACCGGGATAATCTGATAGAAAGACAGGACAAAAATTTTTGGCCCAATACCTTTCGCAGTGGTCAGATGATTCCGGCAGTGGAATATATCAATGCAAACCGTTACCGATATAATCTTTGCAAAGCATTTAATGATTTTATGAAAAATTATGACGTAATCATTATTCCAAGTTTTAGCGGAAGACAATTAGCATTGACCAATCTTACCGGTCATCCTGTAGTTTGTATGCCAATTGGTTTCAATGCCACCGGTACTCCATTAAGTATAACGCTTATTGGAAATTTATATGATGAAGCCACTATCTTAGCAGCCGCAAAAGCATTTCAGGACAGAACTGTTTTTAATAAAAAACATCCGGAAAAATTTAATAACTAATATTTAAGATTGAATATTTATGAAACACTTCTTATCAACCACAGCATTACTATTCACTTTCATATTTTTTTCCTGCAATCAAAAACCAAAAGCAGACTTATTAGTATTTAACGCCACTATTTATACCGTCAATGCATCTTTTTCAATTGCTGATGCGATGCTGGTATCGGATGGAAAAATAATTGCAACGGGGAAAAAGGATGAACTGGAAAAAGCATATACGATAATAGAAAAATTAGATGCCGGTGGAAAATTTATTTACCCAGGCTTTATAGATGCCCATGCACATTTTGTAGGCTATGCATCAGGATTGCTGCGTCCAAATCTTGTTGGAACGAAAAGTTGGGATGAAATTTTAGAAAAATTAAAATCCTTTGATAAAGAAAACAAAGAAGGCTGGTTGATTGGACGTGGCTGGGATCAGAATGATTGGGCAATAAAGGAATTCCCAACTAATGAAAAACTGAACGAATTATTTCCAGACAGACCCGTATTACTTTCAAGAATTGATGGACATGGAGCCATTGCAAATAACAAAGCACTGGAAATTGCCGGCGTAAAAGCAGGAGACAAATTAACTGGTGGTGATGTAGAAGTGAAAAATGGAAAATTGACAGGAATATTAATTGATAATGCTATTGATTTGGTTTCAGCAAAAGCAACTGGCAATTCAGATGAACAAATGATGAAAGCTTTGAAACAAGCCGAACAAAATTGCTTTGCGGTTGGTTTAACTACAATAGATGACTGCGGTTTGGGTTTTGCAACAGTTGATAAATTAAATGCCATGCAAAAAGCAGGTGATTTAAAAATACGTTTATATGTAATGCTGAGCGATGAAAAAGCAAACTATGATTACCTGGAGAAAACAGGTATGATAAAAACCGATCGGTTAAATGTAAGAAGCTTTAAAGTATATGGCGATGGTGCTTTAGGATCCAGAGGTGCATGCTTGCTGAGACCTTACAGTGATAAACCCGGGCATTTAGGATTTTTATTAAGTAACCCCGCACATTTTGATTCGGTAGCGGCAAGAATAATCAATAAAGGTTTTCAAATGTGCACACATGCTATCGGTGATAGTGCTAACCGGATTATTTTAAATACCTATGCAAAATATTTAAAAGGTAAAAATGATCTTCGCTGGCGTATTGAACATGCACAGGTAGTGAATGAATTTGATTTCTCCCTATTTAAAAATTTTTCAATTATTCCTTCGGTACAACCCACACATGCCACCAGCGATATGTACTGGGCTGCTGACAGATTAAACAGCGAAAGAGTAAAAACAGCATACGCATTTGGTGACCTGTTAGATCAGAATGGATGGATTGCTTTAGGTACCGATTTCCCGGTAGAAGATATTTCGCCTTTCAATACTTTTTTTGCTTCGGTGGTAAGAAAAGATGCAAAAGGATTTCCGGAAAATGGTTTCCAGATTGAAAATGCATTAACCAGAGAACAAACATTGCGTGGCATGACCATCTGGGCAGCCAAATCAAATTTTGAAGAAAATGAAAAGGGCTCTCTTGAGAAAGGAAAGTTTGCTGATTTTATTATTCTTGATAAAGATTTAATGAAGGCTGATGAAAAAGATTTGCTGAATATAAAAGTGCTAAAGACTTTTTTGAATGGGGAGAAGGTTTATTCTTCCGCAAATTAATTTTTCAGCGTAAATGAAAACCTGATTTTGAACCACAATAGAAACATAGGCACACCTGCCTGCCGGCAGGCAGGTAGAAATGCACACATAGGTTTTCTTTTTTTCTTCCTATGTGAAAATCTATGTTTCTTATGTGCCTATTGTGGTTCAGAAAAAAATATCAATAAATGCGTGTTTAAAAAAGAAAGGACTGATTGCAAATGCCGAATAGAAATACAAAACGTACAAGAGTGCGACGCAACGATGCTTAATAGTAGCAATTCAGCTTGTCCCAAAAAAGAAAAAACTCCGATTTTGATTCAATACCAATCCCGTGTAACTTGCACCGCTTTTAAATCAGCATTATGCTTGACCTTTCCAGCTACGACCCCAACTACGTAAGTAATCCCAACAATAATATTTTCGGATTACCCTCAAATGAAGAAGACAGCAAATTAATTATTATTCCCGTGCCCTGGGAAGTAACCGTAAGCTATGGCAGCGGTACAGCCCGTGCATGCGATGCCGTTTTTAAGGCAAGTATGCAGGTAGATTTGTTTGACCCTGATTTTCCTGATGCATGGAAGCAGGGATTTTTTATGCGTAGCACCGACAAAAAGATTTTAATGAAAAGTGATTACCTGCGCAAAGAGGCAGAATTGTATATTGATTATATAGCGGAAGGCAGTGATGTAAACGATAATCAGTTTATGACAAAAACACTGCGTGAAGTAAATGAGGGAAGTGTGTATATGAATAATTGGGTACATGAACAAACCAAGTCGTTACTTGAGAAAAATAAATTAGTAGGCATACTCGGCGGCGATCATAGTGTGCCGCTTGGATTTTATAAAGCGATAGCGGAGAAATATGAATCCTTTGGCATCCTTCAGATAGATGCCCATTGCGATTTACGTGAAGCGTATGAAAGCTTTAATTATTCACATGCAAGTATCATGTACAATACGCTAAAGGAAATTTCACAGGTAGAAAGACTGATACAGGTTGGCGTTCGGGATTATGGGGCCGATGAATGGAACTATATTAAAGAAAGTAATTACCGTGTCATCACCTATTTTGATAAAGAAATAAAATCAAGAATATATGAAGGTGAAAACTGGAAAACAATTTCGGAGGAGATAATAAGTAAGCTACCGCAAAATGTTTTCATCAGTTTTGATATTGATGGTCTCGATCGTAAGCTTTGCCCTTTTACGGGAACACCTGTACCAGGCGGTTTTGAATTGGATCAGGTTTTTTATTTATTTAAAACGTTATTGAAAAGTGGCAAAAAAATAGTTGGTTTCGATTTAAATGAAGTAGGCATCGGCGGCGATACAGATTGGGATGCGAATGTGGGGGCAAGGGTGCTGTTTAAATTGTGTAATTTACTTGTAACCTCTAACGCTTAGTTTTTGCAGAACTAAACTTTATTACTACTATCCTCGTCCTTTGCACCTGCCTGCACGAAGCCGTTTCGGCACAGGCAGGTCGTCTCTTGTAATGCATTAATTCTATTGAGCATAATTCAAATATTCATAATTTTTTCTCAGGCATGCAGTTCGAACTTATAATAAAGAACGAAAAAACAAAATATTACAAAGCCATCCGTGATTTGATTGCGGTGTTTAATCTGATTGGTTTTATTTATATGGCCAATGAAACAAGGGAATCTTATCACAAAACAGTTTACATCCTGTTTATTGTTGTTACCGTTCTGTATATCCTGTTTGTTTTGTTTGAACGTTTTTTTAAAAAATTCATGAATGACAAATCGCATCGTCTCCTATTTTTATGGTATTCTATCGGTTGGTCAAGATCACCTTATTGGTGGTTTAGTTTAATTTTGATTGCCTTTTTATTTCTTGATATACTGGCTCATCGGAAACTAATTTTAACTGTAACAGAAAAAAAAATTACATATCCGTCTTTCCCTGTAAAGCAAATAGAATGGAGTGAACTTACAAACCTGGTTTTGAAAGATGGATTAGTAACAATAGATTTTAAAAACAATAAAATTATACAACAACCCATTCTCAATTCTGACTGGGATACCGATGAAGAGGAATTCAATGAATTTTGCAGAAAACAACTGAGGATTAAAAACTGAAGATTGCAAATTGCAAATTGTAAATTGCAGGCTGATGATTGATGAATAAATGAATTATTGACCTGAAAGACCTAATCAACCAATCAACCAATCAACCAATTAACTCATTTCCGAATAAACAAAAAATGCTCACACACTCGCCATACATCCTCTACTCCGATAGTAAAGGAAATATTTTTGAAGACACAACGTTATTTGCCACAGGCAGAAGCGGCTGGGATGCAATGCCGGTGCCCGAAGATGAATGGATTGAACTGCCCGATGGTGGATCACTCTATGAATTGCCTGGAAGAAAAGGAATTGGTATAGATGTGCAAACTGGTGATATGCGTTTATGTGAAAAAGGTTGGGCAGTAGCAGCATTTATTCCTCCGGCACATACCGGATTTTATCTTGCGGCATATGAATCTGAAAAAGATGCTCCCATACTTCCCTTATTTTGTTATACGGCTGCCGGATGGCACAATAGCAAATTTTATGTACCGGCCATACGATCAGAACAAGACATCCGGCAAGAAAATGCCGGTTATGATAAATTAAAAATTGAAACAGGCACCCAAAAATTATTAAAAGCGTATCCGCATAATCGTCTTGTAAAACATTTAATGGAAAATTGCTGCATGACGTATCATTGTCCTGCAGCAAGAAATCTTTCTTTAAGCCGATGGGAATGCCCGGTTCCGGTTTCACCGGCATGCAATGCAAACTGTGTTGGATGTATTTCATTGCAACCCGATGAAGAAACTATAGTATCCACACAAGATCGCTTAACATTTAAGCCAACTGCCGAAGAAATTGTAGAGTTTACAGTACCACATCTGGAATCAGCACCATTTCCAATTATCAGTTTTGGACAGGGTTGTGAAGGCGAACCCTTATTAATGTGGGAAACAATACGTGAAGCAATTATTGAAATAAGAAAACACACTGATAAAGGAAGTATAAACATAAATACAAACGGATCCAATCCTGAATCAGTAAGAAAGCTTTGTGAGGCAGGCTTAAATTCAATTCGGGTAAGCACCAACTCAGCAAGAAAGGAAATTTATACCCCCTATTATCGTCCCAACAACTATCAATTTGAAGATATTGTAGAAAGTTTAAAAGTGGTAAACAGTTTTGGCGGATGGACTTCCATTAATTATTTTGTTTTTCCCGGCATGACAGATAGTGTAGCAGAATATGAAGCTTTAAGAAAACTGATAAAAGAAACGGGGCTTAAAATGATACAGTGGCGCAATTTTAATATCGATCCCGACTGGTATCTTGGAAAAATAGGCGTAACCGATACCGGGGCATGCTTAGGTGTAAATCAGCTAATGCATCTGATACGTGAAGAATTTCCGGATTTAAAATTTGGCTACTTTAATCCATCAATAGAAAGAATAAAAGGAAATTTTGAAATGGATTTTGCCCATGCTCCATTTTCGTAAAGTTGTATGATGTAACTTCCGCCATTCATGAATGATCTGCATCATCAAAAACAAATATTAGTTGGAATTGGCCTTGCTGTTCTTGCCACATTAATTTGGTCGGGTAATTTTATAGTTGCTAAATATGTAATTCATGACATCCCTCCAATTACTTTGTCTTTCTATCGTTGGCTCACAGCAACAATTATTCTTTTTCCGTTTGCCTGGAAATATGTATTACCTGAACTAAAAATTGTAAAAGAAAGAATCTGGTATTTTTTGTTGGCGGCTGTTACAGGGGTAAGTCTGTTTAATACGTTTGTTTACATCGCAGGTCATCAATCCACATCTACGGCAATCAATATGGCACTGTTGGGCACCTGCACTTCGCCTATTATTTCAGTTATTCTTGCCAGAATATTTTTAAAAGAAAAAATAAATGGTTTACGGATTATAGGGATGTTGATCTGCATTACCGGAATTCTCTTTTTACTAAGTAAGGGTAAATTCGAAAACCTGCTATCATTCCGTTTTTCAAAAGGCGATTGGTGGATGCTTGCTGCAGCATTTTCATTTGCTGTTTATAATACCTGTGTAAAAAAGAAACCCGTTGGCATGAACTCAATTAATTTTCTTTTTGTTGTTTTTTTATCAGGAACAATATTGCTTATTCCATTTTACCTGATTGAATTAAATACCCAAGGGGGCATTTCGATAAATGTTTCCAATCTGAGTGCTATTTTTTATTTAGGGCTTGGCACTTCGGTCATATGCTTTTTTATGTGGAATAAAGCGATTGGTTATTTAGGTACAGGCAGAACGGCCTTGTTTGGAAATTTGATTCCGGTTTTCAGCAGCATCGAAGCTGTTATTTTACTCCATGAAAAAATTAGTTCCGTTCACCTGATAAGTTTTATTTTAGTTGTGGCAGGCTTGATAATTGCTAATTTGAAAAAATAAATTTTTTATTTCTTGAATGAAAAAATAAACAGGAACATGATTCTTCCGGTAATTGTACTATCGCAGTTTGCCGGCACATCCTTATGGTTTGCAGGCAATGCCGTTTTACCGGAGTTAAGAGAAGCGCTGCATTTATCCCAGTATGCTTTAAGCCATGTTACATCGGCAGTAATGCTGGGATTTATTGCGGGCACTTTAGTGTTTGCTTTTTTTTCATTAGCTGACCGGTTTTCTCCGGTAAAATTATTTTTTATTAGTTCGTTACTCGGTGCATTAACCAACGCATCGGTAGCCTGGTTTGCAACCGATGCTATTTCGTTATTTGCGTTACGTTTTCTCACCGGAATTTTTATAGCTGGCATTTACCCGGTAGGAATGAAGATTGCTGCCGACTGGTATGAAAAAGGGTTAGGTAAAGCGTTGGGGTTTCTATTAGGCGCATTGGTATTGGGCACTGCTTTTCCGCATTTATTAAAAAACCGTGATTTTGAATTAGCCTGGAAACCGGTAATGTATTCCACTTCAATATTTGCATGCATTGGCGGCCTCATGATGCTTTTGTTTGTAGGTGATGGGCCTTACAGAAAAAAAGCGGAAGCATTTCAATGGAATGCATTTGCAGAAATTTTTCGTTCAAAAAAATGGAGACAGGCAGCATTTGGATATTTCGGACATATGTGGGAGCTCTACACATATTGGGGCTTTGTTCCTATTATACTTGGTTTGTATGCTGAGAAAAATAATATTTCATTAAATATTCCGTTGTTGAGTTTTCTCATTATTGCAAGCGGATGTATCAGTTGCATAACCGGTGGTTACTTTTCGTTGAAAATTGGAAGTGCTAAAGTGGCGGCAATCGCTTTATTCATTTCAGGTATCTGTTGTTTTATTTCACCGTTTATTTATCAGTTGCCCCTGTTCTTCTTTCTAGCCATACTTTTTATTTGGGGCTTGGCAGTCATTCCCGATTCGCCGCAGTTCTCAACATTGGTAGCTAACTATGCACCGGATCATTTAAAAGGAACCGCATTGAAAATATATAATGCGATTGGTTTTACCATTTCTACTATCAGCCTGATTGTTATTGACCGGGTATTTTATTCCAATAGTTTTTTTGCAAAAGAAAATACGATGTTTTTGCTGGGCATAGGTGCATTGGTTGGTTTGCCTTCGATGA
>JANLSA010000469.1:0-3749 GCA_031362085.1 Bacteroidota bacterium
AGCTACCTGATGGCAAGATTAACAATTGAAAAATCGCAGAAAGATAAAAAAGCCGAGGTGCATCAACAGGAATTGTCAACCATATTTTTTTAATAAATAAAAAAAATAAACCATGTCAGTAAATCTTTTAGAAACTGTTCAACAAAACCTGGGTTATCCCGCATTGCAAAAAATAGACCCCAACACCTTTAAAGTCTCTGAAGAAACAGAAACGCCGGTTGAAGACAAATTCAGCCAGGCTGCAATACCAGCAGTACTCACGGCCTTATGCGAATTTGCGCAGACCGATGATGGCGCCGCGGATATTTTGCGGGAAAATGAAGGAGGTGCCTGGATGAATAAAATTTTTACGAATAATAAAGAAGAAACCCTGCAAACAATTGCCGCATTTACCAAACAAGCGGATGAAGACCCGATTGTAAAGATGAATGCAATCGCAATTGAAGCAGTAAAAATTATTAAAGAAAACCTGCCGGCAGATGCTGCCATAATAGATGTAAAAACATTTCTTTCTGATCAAAAGAATAATATTCTTTTATACCTGCCCGCCGAATTAAATATAGGTGAAATGTTGCATGATGATTCCCTGGATGACGGCACCAATAAAATGGAAGGCCCGGTGTCCAGTTTAATTAAAAATATAGGTGATTCCTTCTCAGGTTCAGTGACCGGTGAGGGAAAAAAACAAATTAAAACCGACAAAGAAAAAACATTGGAGGAGAATTACTGATTGAAATGCGTGAATGATATAACAAATTTCATTTGTAGTGTAATAGTAAATCAGTACAAGGTTGTCACCTTTGAGTAATAAATCTATTTATCAATACTAAAAATTAAAAATCATGAGTTCAGGAAAAGTTTTATTAGGAGTGCTGGCTGGTGTAGCCGCAGGTGCAGCATTGGGAATTTTATTTGCACCCGACAAAGGATCAGCTACCCGTAAAAAAATTTCGACCAAAGGAAGCGATTATGCAGACAGTCTTAACGAAAAATTCAATGACTTCATTGAAAGCATTACAAAAAAATTTGAAAAGGTAAAGGACGAAGCAATGCGGATGGCTGAAAACGGGAAAGAAAGAGTAGAAGAATATGCGGATGAGATAAAGACTTCTTCTTTCTGAAAAAAGTATTAAGTAAGCAATAAATAAATTTTAACTGCCGCTTATTTTTTGAAGATGCAGTATCAAAAAAAAATAAAAGCATGGAAACCCCGGTTACGTCAATTGAAACGATATTTGAGAAGGTAGAAGCATATGGTAAGACAACTTTAGAACTTACTAAGTTGAAAGCACTGGAAACAGTTACAAAAGTTGCCACATCACTGGTGTCGCGGATTAGTGTGATTCTTATGTTTTCATTGTTTGCATTAGTCCTCAATATTGGCATTGCACTTTTTCTGGGAGATCTGATAGGCAAAATTTATTATGGCTTTTTTATAGTTGCAGCATTTTACCTGCTTGCAGGTATTTTGCTGCACTATTATATGCACAAATGGATTAAAAAGCCACTCAGTGAATTAATTATTAAACAGGTACTTCAATAAACCGCAATCATGCCAAAAACAGATTTATCTATGGAATTGAGAGATGCCATTCTTGTATTGGAAAATAGAAAGGCTGAAGAAGGAAAAATATTGAAAGACCAATTTTTGCTTTTGTATGAGAGTGCTAAACCCATTAACCTGATAAAAAAAACATTTAAAGATATCAGTGAATCACGGGATTTAAAAGAAACAGTAATAAACAGCTCTGTCGGGCTTGCTACCGGTTATGTTTCTAAAAAATTATTTGTAGGAGCTTCGCATAATCCTTTAAAAAAATTATTTGGCACCGTATTAATGTTTGGTATAACAAACCTTATTTCTAAAAATGCAGGCACTATTAAATCCGTTGGAGGACAGCTTTTAAAAAGTATAATTTCCAAAGCAGGTACTAAAACGAATGGTACTCATGTTACCGAAACGAAGTAGACCATTCTTCAGGTATCTGAAAAACGAACACACAACTTAAATTTCCTTTTCCCAAAAAAATCAAACTACGATCTGGGGGTTTAAAATTTAATTTCCTTTCTATACTGTTCAGCATTTTGAATCATATGCTAAATGCATAATAATAAAAAGAAAAGTAGAATTACTAAGTATGAATAATGCAATTCATTTTTAAAGTAGTGTAACAGGAGCCCTTATAAATACACTCACCTTTGTTTAGAATTAATTTTTTAACAAAATAAATAAAACAAACATTTATGAATTATAAAAAAATAGCAGGATCTCTTATTGTACTGCTTTTTGCAACTGCAGGCTTATCTCTTTCTGCACAAACAGAAACTTCTGCACCGTCTAAATTTGATATGAAAAAAGATGGCGATGGCGATGGAGTTAAAAACAAAAGAGATAAATGTGCATCCACTCCTCCGGGGGTTAAGGTAGATGGTACAGGATGCCCGATTGATACAGATAAAGATGGTGTAGCTGATTATTTGGATAAATGCCCGTCAGTACCAGGTACTGCTGCAATGAATGGCTGCCAGGATAAAGACAATGATGGAGTAAGTGATATAAATGATATATGTCCGGATGTACCCGGCATGGCAAGATTTATGGGTTGTCCCGACAGTGATGGTGATGGTATTGAAGATTCGAAAGATAAATGTCCAAACGCCAGAGGCAAAGATATATTTGGCGGATGTCCAGATACAGATGGTGACGGTGTGCAGGATGCACTTGATAAATGCCCCGGAACATTAGCAGGAGTTAAAGTAAATATTACCGGATGTGCTGCAGATTCAGATGGTGACGGTGTGCTGGATGCAGATGATAAATGTCCTGACACAAGAATGGGAGTTAAAGTTGATTATAAAGGGTGCCCGGCTGATACAGATGGTGACGGTGTACTGGATGCTGATGATAAATGTCCCAATACAGGCATGGGTGTCAAAGTAAATACAATGGGATGCCCGGCTGATACAGATGGTGATGGTGTACTGGATGCAGATGACAAATGTCCAGGCGTAATCGGTGATGCCTCTAATTACGGATGTCCGCTTGCGAAAAAAGAAACGCCTAAACGTTTACAGTTTGCAACACGCAGAATCAGCTTTGAAAAAGGAACTGCATTAGTAAAAGTTTCTTCCTATCCAATGCTTGATGAAGTGGCGAATATCCTGAAAGAATATCCTGATTATAACTTAAGAATTGGTGGTCACGCAGATGCTGTTGAAAAAAATCCAACTACGATTTCTCAAAGCCGTGCTGATGCAGTAAAATCATACCTCATGACTAAAGGAGTATCTGAAAGCAGAACGGCAACAACAGGTTTCAGTAAAACAAGACCTGCAACCTCAAACGCCAATGAATCAGGAAGAGGACAAAACAGGAGAGTGGAACTGGAATTGTATTTAAGATAAACTCAAGGTTCGCATATAACACCATCGTATAAATAATGTAATAATTATTTATACGGTGTTTTTAAAACTTCAATATCCGGTGAAAAGGCAACTATTTTTTACCCTTTAATTTTTAACATGAAAACATTTTTACGTCTCGCCTTTTTAACTACACTTATTGCATTTAGTAGTCAAACAACAAATGCACAATGCACCGTTTCAAATATTGTTATTCAAAATGTACGGGTGATTGGTAGCACACCAACAACCTGTACAGCTAAGTTTGATGTTACATTTAATATTGAAAGTAATAATGGCAACAAATTTATTTTTATTCATGTCTGGTTGCAGAATAACTATCCAGA
>JANLSA010000471.1:0-11027 GCA_031362085.1 Bacteroidota bacterium
ACCGAGACATTATCCGGAATTATTTCTTCCAGCTTTGTATCAGTCTTATCTATTTCTTTTATACCATGATTAATAAAAGAAATAAGATAAGTAGCATAGCGGAGCCCGACAATTACGCCGGGGCCATAATGTGTATGTTGCAATCTTGTGCCGATACCGAGTGTTGTTTGTTCCATGCTGTTTAAAATTAGATATCAAATATACCGGCAGTTACAGGTATTAAAAAAAAGGAAATGAAGAAGTTCGGATTAAATTGCATCTATGCTCAACCGGGGTATAAAAAAATGGGATTTGGTTTTGTTAACCATCAACAGCATAATTGGTGCCGGCATTTTCGGGTTACCATCAAAAATATTTAAGTCGGCAGGCGTTTATAGTATTGCTGCATTTTTTGTTTGCGCAGTCGTTGTACTTATTTTTATTTTATGCTATGCAGAAGTAAGCAGCCGTTTCGATAAAACCGGCGGCCCCTATATTTATACGTTAGCTTCTTTCGGAAAATTTCCGGCATTCCTGATGGGATGGTTATTATTACTATCAAGAATATTCACTTACGCTACACTTATCAATTTGATTCCAACCTACCTGTCCTTTTTTTCTCCTGAGTTGAATGAGCCTGTCACAAGAATTTTTATCATGCTATTTATTACAATTATTATAACATGGGTAAATCATATCGGTGTAAAAAATCTTGCAGCGGTCAGTAATGTTTTAACGCTTTCAAAATTAATTCCGTTGGCTGTTTTTATTTTAGTGGGTTTGTTTTTTTTACAACCTTCTTTATTTACAGTAAAACAGATTCCAACGATTCCGGCATTTTCCAATTCCGTATTGCTGTTGGTTTTTGCTTTCGGTGGTTTTGAAACCGTATTGATAACATCTGGTGAAATAAAAAACCCGGCAAAAACATTACCCTTTGCATTGTTAACTGCAACAGCAGTGGTAGCCATATTTTATATACTTATCCAGGTAGTAAGCATTGGCACCTTATCTACATTGGCCTCTACCGAAAAACCAATAGCAGATGCAGCGATTGGTTTTATGGGAAATGCAGGTGGATTATTAATTACAATCGGCGCTGTTATTTCCATACTCGGCACACTGATGGTTATTATATTAGGTGGTTCACGTTTACCATTTGCATTAAGTGAAGAAGGACAGTTTCCAAAATTATTTTCTTACGTTCATCCAATATATAAAACACCAACCTGGTCATTGCTTGCTGTTTCGGTTGTTGCATTTGCTGTTGCCGTATCCTGGTCATTTATATCTGCACTTACTATTTCCGCTATTATCAGAGTTGTAGGTTACCTGGTTGGTTGCGGTTCTTTATTGCAGCTACGCACAACGATGAAGGAGCAAAAAGATTATTTTAAAGTTCGTTTTGGAAATATACTTGCAGTTGCGGGTATTCTTCTTTCTTTCTGGTTATTATCGGCAGCAAAATGGAGTGAATTACGCAATGCGGCCATATTTCTTTCAGCCGGAGTTATTTTATTTTTATTACAAATGAAATTTTTGAAAAAGAAAGAGTGATTTTATTTCAGGTGATATTCTTTTTTAATTAATGTAATAAGGTGTTCAGCTTTTTCTTTGGCAATTTTTCCTGAGTCACGGCAGGTTTCTGAAATTCTTATTACCTGAAAAAGCGCACCACTTATTATATTAACAGTAACAGGGCTGGCGGGCAAAAATGTCAATGGTTTTTCCTGTTTGCCATTAGTTAAACTATATAAAGATTGAGTATTGAGTAACTGGAAACGTATTTGTTTGTAATAATCAATCCTGGAGGCTTCTGTTTTATTGTTCCAGTCAACTTCTGCAGTAATAAAATTATCATATTCAATAATAGAAGCTGAAACATCTTTATTCGCAATCATTCTCATACCACCGGCATTTTTCAACTCCTGTATTGTACGGCTGTTTCTTAAAAAACTTTCATAACTATCTGTTTCAATAACCAGCCGGTATAAGTCAGCTGTTTTATCAGGAGTAATTTTATTTCCCAGCAGGATAATAAGTGAATCAAGTTTATTTTGCCGGATTAACCGGGCAGAATCATTCCGGTTATTTTCTTTTATATCTGCACGCAGATCGTCAATCATCATGTGCATATATCTTTTCTCTCTCTTACCTTCCAGGTAATGCTCACGTTGGTTATCTACAAAAAAGCCAAGGGTAACAGCAAGGAACAGCATAAAAAATTCCCAGAAACGATGGCTCCATTTATTTTCTTTATGACCCTCCGGATTTTTTGTGTGATGATGAATTTCCATACTGCTTGTTATTTAACCTTAATAAATTTATACGGAGTAAACTCAACAAAATCTGCTACCCGAACAGTCAGGGATTTTACTTTTCCGTTTTCAATTGTAAAGGGTAAAACTTTTATACCATAAAGTGGATCGTTCCAGGTACTTAAAAAACGGTTGCCACCCAATGCCTCCAGTTTACTATACCTGTTTGCGTGATGTTCAAACCGCATAATCAATTCTCCGTTTTCCAATTTAATATTCATCTTACCATATAATTCATGTTTGTATTCGCCGGTATAAGAAGTTAGCGCCAATGCTGTTTTTGGTTTTGAATTAATCGTATCTCTTTTTAATTTCAAAGCAGCATCATTTTCTTTTTCATTTTCTTTTTGATTGGCCAGCATTAACCCGCTGTAATTACGGTACGGCAATTTCATATAGGCATCCATCAATTCCCATTTCAGGGATTCGTAAAACACATTCGCATCGGTATTGGTTAATACCACAATGCCCAATTTTTCTTCGGGTATTAATGTTACACTGGTTACAAACCCATTGACTCCTCCGGTATGACTCACAATTTTTTTACCATTGTATTCTTCCAAAAACCAACCCAGGCCATATAATGCAAAATGACCATTGTTAAACTGAACGCCACCATTACCCAAAATAGAATTTGGTTGCCATGTTTTTGCAATAGCTGCAGCAGATATTATTTCTTTACCATCAATCATTCCTTTATTAAGTTGTGCCATCACCCATTTGCTTAAATCATTTACACTGGAAGAAATAGCACCGGCCGGAGCCATTGCATCTATCCTGCCATAAGGAATTTTTTTAAACTCACCATTCCATACCGTATGTGCAGATGCTTTATTTTCTGCAGTAGTAATATTTTTTGATAAAGCAAGTGTATTATTCATCCCAAGTGGAGTAAATATTTTTTCTTTTAAGTATGCGGCCCAAGATTGACCGGTTACTTTTGGAATGATTTCACCCGCGGTCATAAATGCAGCATTGGTATAACCCCATTTACTTCTGAAACCGTATAATGGTTTTAGTTTGCCAAATTTTTCTCTCATTTCTTTGGTGGTTAAATCAGAATCGAAAAACATAAAATCTCCCTGGAAGGTTTCAAAACCCAAACGGTGACAAAGCAAATCTCTTATCATAGCTTCTTTTGCTACCCAGGGGTCATATAATTTAAAATCAGGTAACCATTTCTGTACTTTATCATCCAATGATAATTTTTTTTCTCCATCCAGTATAGCCAGTGCAGTTGCAGTAAACGCCTTGCTGTTACTGCCTATCATGAACAAGGTATTTTCATCCACTTTATCATTTGTTCCTTTTTCTTTTACGCCATATCCTTTCATCAGCAATACTTTTCCATCTTTTACTACACAAACAGCAACCCCGGGAATTTTCCATTCAACCAAAGCCTTATTTATATAATTATCAATACTGTCTTTTACAAATGAGGGTTCATTGTTTTGTGAAAAAACTGAACAGAAGACAAAAACGTTTGTTGCAATAATTAAAATAAATTTTTTCATAACTAAATTTTATTAATAATAAATTATTCCAAAGCCTGGTAAACTAAAACTTTAAACTTATTGCCTATCTCTCCGAATGTTGATTTATAAAGTTGCCTGTAAAAAATTCCAATCAAATGTTCTTTCGGATCGGCCCAATAAGTTGTAGCAAATGCACCGCCCCACTCAAATACTCCTTCGGGTGTTGGTAAAATTGAACTTCCTTTTTCCGTTGTAATTTGAAAACCTAAACCAAATTTATTGTTACCAAAATTTACATCACCAATCTGGTTCATGGTCATCATGCGTACGGTATTGCGGGATAAAATCCGTTTACCATTGTATTCGCCGCCATTTAAAATCATTTGTAAAAAAATTGCATAATCAAGCATGGTGGATGACAAGCCACCACCACCAGAAAGATAAGTTCCATCACCATTTGGATAATTTGCATCTACCTTCCAGCCTTCCTGAACTAGAGTCCTTTTCACTAATTTCTTATCAACCTCTTCAAAAAAACCAACCAATCTGTTTTGTTTGGCTGCGGGCAAATAAAAATAAGTATCATTCATGCCCAGTGGGTCAAATATTTTTTTACGAAAAAATTCATCTAAACGCATTCCGCTGACTACCTCAACTAAATACCCCAGCAGATCTGTATTTAATCCATATGTAAATTTTTCGCCGGGCTGGTGCATCAGTGGAATTTTTCCCAGCTTCTTCATATCATCTGCAAGCATTCTTCCTTTTTCCACACCAATACCGGCAGTAATATTTGCTTTGGAAAAAATAGCATTCGCTTCTTTACTTCCTATTTGTGCATAGCCAATACCAGATGTATGGGTTAGTAATTGCCGGATGGTAATTTCGGTTTTAGCAGGTACGGTTGTATAGCTGCTGTCAACAGGATTAAATTTATCAAGTACCTGTTGTTTTGCAAATTCAGGAATATATCTTGACACGGCATCGTCCAATAAAAATTTTCCTTCTTCATACAGCATTAAGATGGCAGTACTCGTTATTGCTTTTGTTTGCGATGCAATGCGGAAAATATTGTCAGTACGGATGGGTTTTATTTTTTCCAGATCATCATACCCAAATGCTTTGTTATATATAATTTTTCCATTACGGATGATTAATGCAGCACAACCATTCAGTCTGCCATCTTTTATCCAGTCATTTATATTTCCATCAATTCTTTTTAAACGTTCCGGAGAAAAACCAACTGTTTCTGGTTTTGCCGGTTGTAATATTTTTGTTTTGATTTTTGTTGCCTCACTATTTTGAGAAAAAGTAACCGGGTGCAGAAACAAAAAGATTGTTGCAAAAAAGAAAATACATTTCATGTTTAAGTTGATTTAAGTGTGCAGAAAGATAGCACTAATTATAAAATACCGATAAGGGAAATAAAAAAAGATTAATTATCCTGCAACTTCATTTTGCCGGCAGCTTTTTGATTTTTATAATCCTGAAAACAGTCTTTAATGAATAATTGAAAGTCATAATCATTTGCCATCAGGCAAAATTCATAAATAGGCCGGCAGTGCAACATAAAACTATCCCGGGCTGCACCCAGCAATCCGGTAAGACGAAGAACAAGCCCTTTATTAAAACGATTGTCAACAAATTTTTCCCGTTCCTGTTCAAACAGCCTTCGTTGAAACGATGCAGCATTTCTGTTTTTACGAAACTGGAACATGCGGATGATTTCATCTAAATCGAACCCGACTGCCGCACCCATACCCGATGAACTTACAGCACTTAATTTTGGCTTTTGCCAGTTAAATGCTTTTGCATAATCAAGTCTGTTTTGAATTGAATCCTGTTTATAATCCCGGGTTCTTATTTTTATTTCTTTTAAAACATTGCTGCCAATATTTAAAGCTATATCAAATTGCAAAGGAGTTGCCATCGTAAGTACCGGGTATTTCATTGTTGGCTTACCGAGGTAACTAAACCAGATGGAGTCCTTTTCACCAACACCTATCTCATACAATCCTTTATCATCCGATATAGCAAGTTTACCAGCCGTACTATGCACCGTTACAAACTGCATGGGATAGCTGCGGGTACTGTCATATACTTTTCCTTTTACTTTATACTGCGCATAAAGTGTACGATTAGTTAAAAAGAATAAACAGAAAAAAATAAGTATATAATAGATGCGTCTTGTCAAATGATTTATATAAAGCGGCAAGTAACAAAAGAAAATGTAAAAGAGAATATAAAGTCAGCGGTATTAAATAAATAAGTCCGGCGACTGAACTTCATTTAATTTCTTCCCGGATAACCTGTTCAATCACTTTTGGGAAAAACTGGTGTTCTAACTGATGAATTCTACTTGCAAGTGTTTCTGCAGTATCATTATTCAATACCGGGCAATGTGCCTGAAAAATAATATCACCATGATCGTAAAGCTCATCTACATAATGAATAGTGATGCCGCTTTCTTTTTCTTTGTTTTTAATTATGGCTTCGTGAACAAATTGTCCATACATTCCTTTACCGCCATATTGTGGTAATAATGCAGGATGAATATTGATAATTTTTTTTGGAAAGGCTTTTATCAGCACAGAAGGAATTTTCCAGAGAAAACCAGCGAGAACAATAAAATCAATACCTCTCTCCTTCAACTCCTGCACATGCCCATCACCCCGAAAAAATTTTTCTTTATCTATTAATAGTGTTGGAATATTATTTTCAGCTGCAATTTTTAAAACACCGGCGCCGGGTTTATTGCAAACTATTAATGCAACTTCAATTTTCGGAGCGATGTTGCTCCCCTCTCCGCCAGGAGAGGGGTTGGGCTTACCAACCGAAGCTTCAGCGAAGGTTGGGGTGAGACGCTCTATAATTTTAGCAGTATTACTACCAGCCCCAGAAGCAAAAACAGCAATTTTTTTCACCGGGCAAATATACTGATACGAAGTTTTCTTATAAATTATCCTTTCCAATCATCTTCTGTTTCTATAAAAAAACGAATCTTCGCATTACAGATTGAATTTATTTTCTTTCAAAATTCAGCATATGAAAAAAGTTATCTTTTATTTTTTATTTATAACAACTGGTTTTTTTACAAAAGCACAACAACAACCTTGTTCAACTATTGTACTGCCTCAACTTTCAGATGAAACACGAAAGCAGTATGAACAAAAGGTGCAAGAAGCAAAATCTAAATTAATAAAGGACTCAGCCAATGCTGAACATATAATATGGTATGGACGAAGAACAGCTTATACCGGGAGATATATGGAAGCAATCGGAATTTATTCACAGGGGATTTCTCTTCACCCAAAAAATTCAAAATTTTACAGGCACCGCGGTCATCGCTATATTACAGTTCGGTGTTTTGATCTGGCTATTGCAGATTTAACGAAAGCCACTATTCTATTTAAAGATCAGGTGGACGAAGTTGAGGAAGATGGGTTGCCAAATGCTCAAAACATACCTACTGGAACGTTGCAAAGCAATACCTGGTATCATTTGGGACTTGTTCATTTTCTTAAAGGTGATTATAAAAATGCATTGGCAGCCTTCAATGAATGTTTGGAAATTACGGATAATGATGATATGTATGTAGCAACCGCCAATTGGCTTTTTATTACGATGAAGCGATTAGGGAAAAATAAAGAAGCTGATGAATTACTAAAAACCATTAAAGAGGAAATGGATATAATAGAAAACAACGATTACCATGACATATTATTAATGTATAAAAACAATGATGATAAAAAAATAATTGTCCGAATGGACTCCTTTGGAGAAAAAACATTGATTCAGGATAACATCAGTAATGCAACACTTGGTTTTGGGTTGGCAAATTATTATTTAGAAAAAGGACAAAAGAAAAAAGCAAAAGAATTGCTGGAAAAAATAGTGGCGGGAAACCAGTGGGCAAGTTTTGGATTTATAGCTGCGGAAGCTGATTTGAAAAGGATCAAGTGATTTGGTTTACAACAGACAATTGGTATTTTAAAATTTTCAATCATTCCTTATTCCGAACTTACTTCCGATTTTTCGTATGTACTTTATAAAGAAAGAAAACTGGCCAAAAGGGATGCTGACTATAATTACGGCAAGCGGCCAAATAATGGTTATAAGTAAAATATAAACTACTGCCCATATCCAATCTTGTCCGATACCCAGTTCATTCATAATTTTTTTGCCAACAAAACCGGTGAGACTTCCGCCAATAGCAAATGTGCAAATTATTAAAACAAGTTGCAGCGCATTTACTTTCCATTTTTTTTGTAATTGTTTCAGCATATCGGGATTTGCAAATTATTGTACTTGCTAATGGCAGATCCAATAATTATTTTGATTGTCGGTAAAAGTGCAGAAAAAACATATACATAACATCAGAAAATCAAAATTGTTCTCAAACAAACAATGTCTTTACTGATTTATGACAATCAGTTTTCAATGTTTATTGAAAACAATAAAAAATCCTTTGAAACGCAATACAGGTCAGGATTAAAAAAATTTTTAACCTGTTGTCTTTTTGTTAAGTTCATCCCTTACTTTTGTGCCCGGTCGAAGAATTTTATCCACATTTTATCAGATCAATTGCTTCTATGATTCCGCATCAACCAATAGTTAGGAAACTATCTCTGCTTGTAATTACTTTATTTATTTTTTCTACATTTAAAATTGCTGCTCAGGATGCTTCTGCGGGCAAAGCAATATTTAGTACGAAATGTGCAAGTTGTCATGCAGTCAATACCAAAGTTATTGGACCGGCGTTAGCCGGAGTAGAAGATCGTTGGGCAGATCGTAAATTATTAATTAAATGGGTACAGAATTTTTCAGCTGCTGTGGCAACAGGTGACCCCTATGCAGTAGCGATGGCGGGTTTTTCTTCTACAGAAATGCAAAAATTTCCAGAATTAAAAGATGCAGATGTAGAATCTGTTTTAGCATATATAAAAACAGCAGGTGCTCCACCACCTCCGCCAACCCTGGGAACTGAAGAAAAAAAAGATAACAACAGCTCAATCATCTTTGGCGTAATTTCTCTTATCATGGCAATTATTGCCCTGATCATGATGCAGGTGAACAGCAACCTGAAAAAATTGAGTGATGATAAAGAAGGAATTCGCAGACCCGAGCCAGTCGTATTTTATAAAAACAAAGTTTATATAGCACTTGCTTCAATAATATTTTTTATAATCGGGGGATACTTGATCGCAAGAGATGCAATAGGTTTGGGAAGACAAGTCGGCTACCAACCCGTTCAACCAATTTATTATTCGCATAAGGTACATGCCGGGTTAAATCAAATCAACTGTTTGTATTGTCATGGTGGCGCAATGGATGGTAAGCAAGCTTCTATCCCTTCTGTAAATGTGTGTATGAACTGCCACAAACAAATTTCTGAATACAAAGGCCCAGCCATTTATAATGAAGCAGGTGAAATGGTGAATGGAACAAATGAAATAAATAAATTATACAAAGCAGCCGGAGTCGATCCTGCAAATCCTCAGGCATTCGATCCCACAAAAGCAAAAGAAATTGCCTGGACCCGGATTCATAACCTTCCCGACCATGCTTACTTTAACCATAGCCAGCACGTAAATGCAGGCAAAGTACAATGTCAGACATGCCATGGTGAAATAACAAATATGCATGAAGTAAAACAGGTAAGTGAGTTAAGTATGAGCTGGTGCATCAATTGTCATCGTCAAACCAATGTAAATTTTAATTATGACAGCACACACGGGAATAAATTTTACAGCATTTATGAGAAATTTCATAATGATATTAAAGCAGGTAAAATGGATAGTGTGAAAGTGGAAAATATTGGTGGGTTAGAGTGCCAGAAATGTCACTATTAAGAATTAGTTGATGAGCAAATAAATTTGGTTTTCAAATTATCACTTTTTCAAATTGATATATGAGCGATAAAAAATACTGGCAGAGTTTCGGCGAGTTGAACGGTTCAGAAGACTTTATCAAAAAGAATGCGGATGAGTTTCCTGATGAACTTCCATTCGAAGGCTTTGATGAAAATGGATTGCAGGATGCAAAAACTCCACGCCGTGATTTTTTAAAATACCTGGGCTTTAGCACTGCGGCCGCTACCATTGCTGCAAGTTGTACAGTTCCGGTGAAAAAAGCAATTCCTTATGCTAATAAACCAGAGAACCTGGTTTCTGGCGAAGCAAAATATTATGCAACTACGTATGTTCAGGATGGAGATGTGGTGCCTGTTGTTGCAAAAGTTCGGGATGGTCGTCCGATTAAAATAGAAGGAAATACTTTATGCCAATATACAAATGGCGGTACAAGTGCCAGAGCACAGGCTTCCGTTTTAGATTTATACGATACCAACCGTGTTCGTTTTCCAAAGCATAATGTAAATGGAAAATTTGAAGAGGTTCCCACTTTCGAACAATTAGATAAAACAATTAGTGATGCACTAAATAATTTAAATGGAGCTGCTGTAGTTTTTTTAACCAGTACCCTTGTTTCTCCTTCTTCAAAAAACGTAATAATGGATTTCCTGGGTAAATATCCCGGAAGCAGAGTTGTAGAGTATGATGCAGACAACTGCAGTGCAATGATAATGGCAAACGAAGTAAGTTTTGGAAACAAAGCATTACCAACGTATCATTTTGAAAAAGCGAAAACGATTGTAAGTCTTGGCGCCGATTTCTTAGGTTCATGGGGAAATATTGTTGAGAATGCCCGTCAGTATTCAACAGGTAGAAAAATTGATGAGAAAAATCCATCAATGAGTAAGCACTACCAGTTTGAAAGCTATTTAAGCACAACAGGTGCAAATGCAGATGAACGGTTTACGCACCGTAATTCTGAAACAGGTACGGTTGCACTTGCCTTATTAGCTGCATTAGATAGTTCTGTAACTGCGCCTGCTATTGAAAATAAAAAATTAAAAAGTGGAATTGAGAAAATTGCTGCAGAATTAAAAGCAAATAGCGGATCATCCGTTGTTGTTTGCGGCAGCGATGATAAAAATATTCAGATTGTAGTTAATGCAATTAACAATGCAATTGGTGCATATAGCAATACAATTGATTGGGCTGTAAAAAATCTTAGCCGAGCTGGTGTTGATAGAGATATGGGTGATTTAGTTAGGTTGATGGAAGAAGGGAAAGTGGGAGTATTATTAGTAAATGGGGCAAACCCTGCATATAATTTTCAATATGCTGATAAATTTAAAGCTGCATTGAAAAATGTAAAACTCACTATTTCTTTTAATGACAGAATGGATGAA